>CAZBKC010000194.1:0-6370 GCA_964492345.1 uncultured Steroidobacter sp.
GGCATGCCGATCGAAGTGCAGATCCGCACCGAGGAAATGAATCGCGTCGCCGAGTCAGGCATCGCCGCGCACTGGCAGTACAAGAACAGCGAGGATCAGGGCCGCGCCTATCGCGATCGCGCCAGCGAATGGTTGCAGCAGTTGATGGAAATCCAGCACGGCGGCAACTCCGAAGAATTCATGGAGAGCGTGAAGGTCGACCTGTTTCCCGACAAGGTCTATGTCTTCACGCCGCGCGGCGAAATCCGTCGTCTGCCGCGCAATGCCACGGCGGTGGACTTCGCGTACAGCGTGCACACGGATATCGGCAATCACTGCGTCGCGGCCAAGGTCGACCGTCGCCTCGTGCCGTTGCGCACGCCGCTGCGCAACGGTCAGACCGTGGAGATCATCACCGCGAAGGGCGCCACGCCGAATCCGGCGTGGGTGAATTTCGTCGTCACCGCCAAGGCGCGCGCCGCGATCCGGCACTACCTGAAGAGCCTCAAACATTCAGAAGCGGTGGAACTCGGCAAACGCCTGCTGAACCAGGCCTTGAGCGATCTCGGCCTCGCGCTCAGGAAAATTCCGGACGAGCGCGTGCAGGCCACGGCGGGCGAACTCAATCTCAGGAGCGCCGAGGAACTGTTCGAGCGCATCGGCCTCGGCGAACGTCTCGCACCCCTGGTCGCACGTCGCCTGCTGCCGCCCGACGTGGCCGCACCGGCCGAACCCGTACCACAATCCGGCCCGCTCGCAATCGCAGGCACGGAAGGCATGGTCGTCACTTACGCGCGCTGCTGCTTCCCGATTCCGAACGATCCGATCATGGCCTACCTGTCGAGCGGTCGCGGCGTAGTGATCCACCGCGAGGTTTGCGGCAACCTGCGCAACTATCGCAAGCAACCCGACAAATGGCTGTCGGTGTCGTGGCAACCGAACCTCGACCGCCTGTTCAACGTCGAAATCCGCATCGACGTCAGCAACCGCATGGGCGCGCTCGCGGCCATCGCTTCCAACATCGCCTCGACCGACACCAACATCGAACACGTGGCCGTCGACGAGCGCGATGGCGATGCCTCCACGCTGGTCTTCGACCTGCAGGTCCGCAATCGCAAGCACCTGGCGAACGTGATCAAGAATCTGCGCAAGATGCCGGATGTGATGCGGGTGACGCGGGTTCTCGCGTAACGGGCTGCTGGGCTCTGGGCGCTGGGCTGCTGGCAAGAGAAGAACGTCAGCGCGCTCTATACTCCGCTGTCCGGCTCTGGCCAGCAGCCCAGCGCCCAGTACCCAGCAGCCCTTGATCTTCGAGGTTTTTTCATGTCGTCCCGCACCATCATCTCCACTGCCGACGCCCCCGCCGCCGTCGGCACCTATTCGCAGGCTGTCAAAGCCGGCAGCACCGTGTACGTTTCGGGGCAGATTCCCCTCGATCCCAAGTCCGGTCAGTTGGTGACGACTTCGATGGACGCGCAGATCCGTCGCGTGTTCGACAATCTCAAGGCCATCATCACGGCGTCGGGCGGCACGTTCGCAAGCGTGACCAAGCTCAATGTGTTTCTCACGGACCTCTCGCACTTCGCGCTGCTGAACCAGATCATGGCGGAGTATTTCCAGGAACCTTATCCGGCACGCGCGGCAATTCAGGTCGCTGCATTGCCGAAGGGCGCGGCGGTGGAGATGGATTGCATTCTCGAACTGGAATGAGACGCGAGGCTGCGGGGTACTGGGCTCTGGGCTGCTGGCTGGAATCAGGGAGTTCCTGGCTCTGACTCTGGCCAGCAGCCCAGTACCCAGAGCCCAGCAGCCCTCTTGTTACACTCGCCACGGACGGCGCCTCATGAACATCAGCATTTCTTCCCATCCCGGCGCTAGTGCGCCTGCCGAACTCCGACCCGTCACTGCACTGCGCGGTGTCGGCGCTGCGCTCGCGCAGAAGCTGCTGAAGCTTGGTGTCTCGACCATTCAGGATCTGCTGTTCCTGCTGCCGCTGCGCTACGAGGATCGCACGCGGGTCGTGCCGATCGGATCGCTGCAGATCGGGGATCGCTCGGTGGTGGAAGGGGAAGTGCAGCTGGCCGAAGTCGCCTTTCGCGGCCGACGCCAGTTGCTGTGCAGGATCGCCGATGGCTCCGGTTCGCTGACGCTGCGTTTCTTCCATTTCAGTTCGGGGCAGCAGCAGGCGCTGACGCGCGGCGTGCGCATCCGCTGTTACGGCGAGATTCGCCGCGGACCGGGCGGGCTGGAGATCGTGCACCCGGAATATCGGCGCGTGGCGGGCCATGCGTCTGATGGCGTCGAAGCAGCACTGACACCCATCTACCCGCTGACCGAAGGTGTGCAACAGGGGCGGCTGCGGCAACTCACGTCGATGGCTCTGCGCGAAGTGGCGAACGAAACGATTCGTGACTGGCTGCCCGCGTCGACGCTGCGCGAGTTGAACCTGCCGTCGCTGCGCGAGGCGCTCGAATACGTGCACCGACCGCCGCCCGATGCCAGTCTCGATCTGCTGTCGACGTACCGGCATCCCTCCCAGCGACGGCTGGCATTCGAGGAGATGCTGGCGCATCACCTGAGCCTGCGGCTGTTACGTCGCGAAGTGCAGCGCGATCCCGGCTGGGCGTTTCAGCCACAGCGCAACCTCATGGATGAATTTCTGCGCTCGCTGCCGTTCTCGCCGACCGGCGCACAGCAACGTGCATGGGCCGAGATCGAACGCGATCTGGAAAAATCGAGTCCGATGTTGCGGCTCGTGCAGGGCGACGTGGGCAGCGGCAAAACCCTGGTCGCCGCGCTCGCAGCAGTACGGGCGGTGGAAGCAGGATTTCAGGCCGCGGTGATGGCGCCCACCGAACTGCTGGCCGAACAGCACGGTCGCAATTTTGTCTCGTGGCTGGCGCCTCTTGATCTGCAGATCGCATTGCTCACCGGCAAGCGCTCGGGCGCCGCCCGTTCGCGAGCGCTGACCGATGTCGCCTCCGGCTCAGTGCAGATCGTCATCGGTACGCACGCACTGTTCCAGGAGCAGGTGCAGTTTCACCGGCTGGGCCTGGTGATTGTCGACGAGCAGCATCGCTTCGGCGTTCATCAACGATTGCTGCTGCGGGAGAAAGGCGCTTCTGCGGGCCGCTTCCCGCATCAGCTCATCATGACGGCCACGCCCATTCCGCGAACGCTGGCGATGACCGCGTATGCCGATCTCGACGTGTCGGTCATCGATGAGCTGCCGCCGGGCAGAACACCCGTCAGGACCGTGGTGCTCACGCAGAGCCGGCGCGACGAAGTGGTCATGCGCATCCGCGATGCCTGCCGGCAGAAGCGTCAGGCGTACTGGGTGTGCCCGCTGGTCGAGGAGTCCGAAGAACTCGATGCGCAGGCAGCGGAAGAAACTGCGCGTGCATTGGCCGAAGCGCTGTCGGAATTGCGCGTCGGTCTTGTCCACGGACGAATGACATCCCGCGACAAGGACGCCGTCATGAGCGGGTTCAAGGCCGGCAACATCGATCTGCTCGTCGCGACGACCGTCATCGAAGTCGGTGTCGACGTGCCGAATGCCAGCCTGATGGTGATCGAGAATTCCGAACGCATGGGACTTGCGCAGCTGCATCAGCTGCGCGGCCGCGTCGGCCGCGGTTCGGCCGAAAGCAACTGCGTGCTGCTGTATCGCCCACCGTTGACCGAGGTCGCGCGCGAACGTCTGGCTGTCATGCGCTCGACCAACGACGGCTTCGAGATCTCGCGTCGCGACCTCGAATTGCGCGGGCCGGGAGAACTGCTGGGCACGAAGCAGACCGGCCTCCTGCAGATGCGCGTCGCCGATCTCATGCGCGATGCCGATCTGCTGCCGCGCGTACAGCAAACCGCCGAATTGATGCTGGCGGAGAATGAGGCCAACATAGCGCCGCTGCTGCGTCGCTGGACCGGACGCGGCGAGCAGTTCGGGAAGGTATGAACAAGCAGCAAACCGGCTGCTGGCGACTGGCTACTGGCCAGAGGAAGACAGTTCACAGCATGTGCCGATTGCCCATCGAACCAACCTCTCAGTGTTTTTCTGGCCAGCTGCCAGTCGCCAGCAGCCAGTAGCCTTCCTCCATGTCCTCCCCCCCCACCGTCATCGATCGCCTGCGCTGGCTGAGTCACCACCTCGGTTCGACCACCTTCGTCGCCGAGATCCTGCCGGCCGCGATGAAACGCGCCAGCGCCTATGCGCGGCTGCTGCGTCTCGACAAGCCGATCGGCATCTGGTTGCTGCTGTGGCCGGTACTGTGGGCGCTGTGGCTGTCGTCCGGCGGCAAACCGGATCCGCATGTGTTCGTCGTGTTCGCGCTCGGCACGGTACTGACCCGCTCGGCCGGCTGCGCCATGAACGATTTCGCCGATCGCAATTTCGATGCGCATGTGAAGCGCACTCGCGACCGGCCGCTGGTCACGGGCGAACTCGACCCGATCGAGGCGCTGGCGTTGTGCATCAGCCTTGGCCTCGTAGCCATTGGCCTGGTGCTGACGATGAATCCGCTGACGCAGCTGATGGCCATCGTCGGCGCCGCGCTGCTGCTGACGTATCCGTTCATGAAGCGGTTCTTTCCGCTGCCGCAGTTCTATCTCGGCGCGGCGTTCACGTGGTCGGTGCCCATGACCTATGCCGCGCACACGGGTGAGTATCCGCCGCGCATTGCGTGGCTGCTGTTCATCGCCGGCCTGCTGTGGACGATGGCGTACGACACGATGTATGCGATGGTCGATCGCGAGGACGACCGGAAGCTGGGCATCCGTTCCAGCGCCATCCTGTTCGGCGATGCCGACCGGTTCATCATCGGCATCATGCAGCTCATGTCGCTCTACGCGCTGTGGCTGGCCGGCCGCGAACTCGAACTCGGCGTCTGGTTCGGCCTTGGCCTCACCACGGCTGCGATCTTCGCGCTGTACCAGCAGTACCTGATCCGCGACCGCAAACCGGAGGAATGCTTCAAGGCATTCCTCAACAACAACTATTTCGGGATGGCGATTTTTATCGGCCTGGCGCTGGAGTATGTGTTCAGATAAGTGACGAAAGTCACGAGGGTGACGAAGGTTCGGCGCAGGACGCTTTCGTGACCCTCGTGACTTTCGTCACTTCTCCCTGCCCGCCCTCGCCACCGCCCAGACCTCGACCCGCCGCGCGCCCGCCCGCTTCAGCACGCGCGCCAGCTCATTCGCCGTACTGCCGGTCGTAACGACGTCATCGACGATGGCGACGTGTCCGCCCGGAAGTTCGCCGCACATCGCGAAGGCGCCGCGCAGGTTCCTGCGGCGCTGCTGCCGGTCAAGCTCCGCCTGCTCGTGCGTGTGGCGTATCCGCTCGACGAGGTCCGTGCGCACGCGAACCGGCAGACGCCTTTCCAGCACGGCGGCGATTTCGATGGCCTGGTTGTAGCCGCGCTCGCGGAATCGCTGCTGCGCCAGCGGCATCGGAATGATGCAGTCGGGTAGCGGCGCGCGATGCACGCCAAGACGATCCGCCAGCAGTTCCCCGAGCACGCGGCCGTACGCGACCGCGCCGCTGTATTTCAGACGCTGAACCATGTGATCCACGGGATAGGCATAGCGCAACGCGCACAGCGCCGCGTCGAAACGCGGTGGACGACGCAGACAGGCGCCGCAGGTCAGCGGACCCGGCAATGTTCTCTGCGCGAGAGGCTCGGCACAGCGGACACAGGCACTCTCGTTGACCGGAAGATCCGCACGACAATCTGCGCACAGGTCCAGCTTCGGGCTTGCACCTCGCGCGCTGCACAGGACGCAGGTGGCGGCCTGCCACTCGCCGGCAATGCTGGCGGCCCGCTGCAGTACACTGCGTATGATGTCTACCATTTTCCAACTCATTGGTTGACAGTGACTCACGCGGCTGGAAATACTTGGCTCGCCGCCGGCGGACTCTGCCTGTTCGAACCTGTCGCCGGACGCAGCATTTCTGCCCTCTTCCGCCGGAAACTAAGGATCCTCCATGACAACCCCAGCCGACTGGAAAGCGATGCGACTCGGCGAAGTACGCACGGATTGGCGGCTGGACGAAGTGCGCGCGCTGTTCGCGCTGCCGTTCGCGGACCTGATGTTTCACGCGCAGCGCGTGCACCGCGAGAACTTCGATCCGAACGAAGTGCAGATCAGCACACTGCTGTCGATCAAGACCGGCGCATGCCCCGAGGATTGCGCGTATTGCTCGCAGAGCATCCGCTTCGACACCGGCCTCAAGTCCGAGCCGCTCATGGATCTCGAGGAAGTGATGCAGAAAGCACGCACCGCGCGGGCCAACGGCGCGACGCGCTTCTGCATGGGTGCGGCCTACCGCAGCCCGAAGCCGAAACAGCTCGCGCGGTGCGTGCTTTCTGCATCACTTCCTCGAGATTCA
>CAZBKC010000195.1:0-6361 GCA_964492345.1 uncultured Steroidobacter sp.
GCGAGGCCGTGGTGTCCATCTTCGGCAATACGCACGTCACCGGCCCGGTCGGCGGCCGGGCGGTTGCCATCTTCGGCAATACCTATGTCAACAGCCGCGTCGATGGCGATGTCGCAGCGATCTTCGGCGACGTCGAACTCGGTCCGGAGGCACACGTCGGCGGCGAAGTCGTCGTCGTCAGCGGTACGTTGAAACGCGATCCCGCCGCAATCGTCGAGGGCGGCACCCAGCAGGTCACGCTGCCCTTCGATTTCGGCCGCTTCGAATGGCTGCATCCCTGGATGAAACACTGCCTGTTCTTCGGCCGGCCGCTGGCTCTCGAGCCGGGGCTCGGCTGGGCCTGGGGACTGGCGATCGGTTTCCTCACGCTCTATGTCCTGCTCGCAGTGATGTTCTCGAGCAGCGTCGAGAAGTGCGTGACGACTTTCGAAACCAGGCCGGGGGCGACACTGGTCGCCGCCCTGCTCGCTCTGATCGGTACACCGGTGCTGACGACGGTCCTGCTCGTGACCGTGGTGGGTGTGGCACTGGTGCCCTTCTTCTGGATTGCCCTGTTCGTTGCGGGCCTGTTTGGCAAGGCCGTCATTCTGGCCGCACTCGGCCGCCGTCTGACGCGCTTCGTGAGCACATCGAGCCCGCCGGTCGACTATGCAATCGCGGTGGCCGTGGGCGGCGCGATCATGCTGGTCCTCTACATCATCCCGGTCGTGGGCTTCATCGCCTACAAGGTGCTCGGCATCCTCGGACTCGGTGTGGTGGTCTATACCCTGCTGCTGACTGCGCAGAAAAAGCGCGAACTCGTGGCGGCGAACGCCGCACCAGCGGCCGCCGTCGCAGGCGCGCCGGTCGATCCGGCCGCGAGCGCATCGCCGGATGTTGAAGCGCGCGTTGCATCGACCGTCGAACCCGCACCGTCGGTCCCCGACTCCACGCTGCCGCGCGCCGGCTTCTGGATCCGCATGGCCGCGCTGCTGATCGACATGATCCTGGTCGGCATCATCTGCGGCGTGCTGGGACTCGAGCGCGCGAGCGATGGTCTGTTCCTGCCGCTCCTCGCCACCTACGGCGCCGTCATGTGGAAGCTCAAGGGCACGACCGTCGGCGGCATCCTCTGCAACCTGCGCGTCGTGCGCGTCGATGGACACGAGGTCGACTGGGCCACCGCCATTGCCCGGGCACTCGGCTGCTTCCTGTCGCTGGTGGTTGCTGGCCTCGGCTTCATCTGGATTGCAATCGACCCCGATCGTCAGGGCTGGCACGACAAGATCGCCGGAACGGCCGTGGTACGCGTGCCAAAAGGCAGGTCGCTGGTGTGAGGCGACTCTCGTAGAATCGACGCGCCGTTCGCCAGGAGCTGCGCGTGAATCGCGATCCTTCAGGGTCTGAGAAAGACGGAAACCGGGTACGCATACGCACCCACGCCGAGCATCATCTCGGTCCGGTCACCCGACTCTTCCACGAAAGCGATATCGATATCCTGTGCGTCGATGCGGCCGTCGACCACCCTGTCCACACGCTCATCACGGCAGGCATGAGCGATCAGCCGATGAACACCGACGGCAGGAAGGATGCCCCGGCCCACATCGAACTCATGATGACGCTGCCGGAGCGCTGGAAGGTCGATGGCCTGTCAGCCGCGGATGCCGGGTACTGGCCGGTCCGTCTGCTCGGCGAACTCGCGATCACACCGCAGAAAACCGGACGCGCGCTCGGCTGGGGCGATACTGTGCCGAACGGCGATCCTCCGGTTCCGTACGCTCAAGGCACCCGACTGTGCGGTGTCATCCTCGCTCCATCCTTGCTCGTGCCCAGGGAGTTCTACTCGCTCGTCGGGCAGCGGCACATCGAGTTCTATGCCGCCATTCCGCTTTATCTCGAAGAGATCGAAGCGCGCGCACAGCAAGGCATGGAATGGCTGCTGACGAAGCTTCTCGAGCATCAGGTCAACGACCTTGTCGATCCCTCGCGCCGCAATGTGATGAAGAAACGCTTCGGGTTCTTCTGAACGAGAAAAGAATATCCACGGGGGACACGGGGATCACAGGGTTCGGACCACAATTCCGTTCCCCGTGCGCCCCGTGTTCCCCGTGGAGAATTTCTTACTCCGCGTCTCACTGCATTGGCAGGGGAAAACCCTTCGGCCAGAGCAGCCACATGCGTCCCTGCTGCTTCATCCGGCCCGCCGACTCGCCAGCGGCAGGACCGAAGCCCCAGAAGAAATCGCCACGGTTGATGCCGCGAATCGCGCCGCCGGTGTCCTGAGCCAGGACCAGACGCCTGAGCGGTACCTCCGAGTTCGGCTGGGTCGTTGCGAGAAAGACCGGCGCACCGAGCGGCACGAACTGCGGATCGACGGCGAGCGAGCGGCCGGCCGTCAGCGGCACACCGAGCGCACCCTTCGGCCCTTCCGCCGGGTTCTCGATTTTTTCTTCGCGGAAGAACACGACGCTCGGATTGGCGTTCAGCACTTCCAGTTTGCGCTCCGGGTGGGCGTCGATCCAGCGTCGGATCGATTGCGCGGACGCCTGGTCGAGCGTCATCTCGCCCTGGTCGACGAGATAACGCCCGATGGACCGATACGGCTGGCCATTCTGGTCGGCATAGGCAATGCGTACCATGCTGCCATCGGCAAACTGCACGCGGCCCGACCCCTGCACCTCCAGGAAAAAAGCCTCGACCGCGTTGTCGACCCAGACGAGTTCCTTGCCTTTCAGCGAAGGCCCGCCTGCCATTTCCGCGCGCGTGTAGTACGGTACAACCTTCCTGCCCTGCACCCGTCCGCGCACCCGCTTGCCTTTGAGTTCGGGAAACAGTTCGCCGAGATCGATCGTCAACAGATCATCGGGCGGCGCAAACAGCGGCACCGGAAAAGCCGCGGAGGGCTTGCGCGAGCCGTGCAGCAATGGCTCGTAGTAGCCGGTGATCAAGCCGCTGTCGACCACCTGATGCAGCCCCGCACTCTGCACGATGCGATACGGCACGAAGTGGGTTTCAAAGAACTGACGCGCGTTCGCCGTCGACTGCGACGCCGCACACACACCGGACCACTCCGGCCTGGGTGCGAGTGCACGGCAACTGCGCTGAAACGCGGCCCAGGCATCCTGCACCTGGTCCGCCTGCCAGCCATCGACCCCGCTCCACGCTACCGCCTCGTAGAGAACCTTGGGTGGCGCGGCCGCCGGCGGCGGTTGCTGCTGCGGTGTGCTGACGCATCCGTGAATGAAGGCCAGCGTGAGCACCGCCAGCGCAAGGCGTACGACTTTCGTCATCGGCAATCCTGTTCGCAGTATCGGGCGCGGAGTATGCCCGCCTCTTGCGCTCAGATCGATTCGCGACTGGCCCAGGTGGGCGACCCGAGCCCTCGTGCAAGTGACGACTGCATGCAAGTGACGAGGTACGGAAACCGGGCCAAGTCCAGTCTCACGAGAGTGACACCCTCCGTGACTTCCGTGACTTCCGTGACTTCCGTCACTTCTCCTCAATGCCTGAAGTCGATGCGTCGCTCGCTCGGCACACAGAAGATGTCGATGGGATTGGAACGACCGCGCAGCACCATCGGCGGCAGAGCCAGCGCCTCGAAGTCCATTCCACACCCGTTGAGGGAGGTCATGACGGCCTGTGAAAACAGCATCTCGCCCGCGCGTGCGCGTTGCGCAAGTCGGGCGGCCACATTCACCGTGTCGCCGATGATGGTGTAGTTCATGTAGGACGCTGAACCGACGTTGCCGGCGATCACTTCGCCGACATTGATACCGATGCCGAGTCCGGTCTCGATGTCATGCGTGGTTTTCCAGCGATCCGCGAGCTGACCGAATCGGACCAGCATCTGTCGCGCAGCCAGGACGGCCCGCTGCGGGCCATCCACCTGTTCCACCGGCACGCCGAACCCGACGAGCAGGCTGTCGCCCGCCATGTTGAAGATCGTGCCGTCGTACTCGAACGTCACGTCGACCAGCAGCCCGAAGAACTGATTGAGCAGCGCGACGACTTCGCCGGGCGCGAGCCGCTCCGACAATGCGGTAAATCCCCGCATGTCGGCGAACATGACGGCCGCAGGCGCACGTGAGTTGACCCCGGCCAGCACGGAATCGCGCAGATCGGGGTTCTCCAGGATGCGGTCTGCCACTTTCGGTGAGATATACCGGCGGAATGCGGCGCGGATTGCCTCGCGCTGCTTCACTTCCGCGGCCAGCTGCTCGGCGGCAAGCTGCCGTCGCGAGGCAGCGGCCCGCAACAGGCCATGCACACGTACGAGGAACTCTTCGCGGCGAATCTGGTGCGTGAGGAAATCATCGACGCCGGCGTCGAATGCCGCGAGTCGCGACCTCGCAGTCCGGGCCAGCGCCAGGACGGGGACGGACACGGTTGCGGGATTCACCTTGAGCACGCGGCAGATGTCGGCCAGCGCCCGCGCATCGCCCTCGATCGAAACGACGATGAGGTCGGGGATACGCAATGCGACGCTGGCGATCGCGTCATCGCGGGAAACGACGTCGTCGACATCGATGTCCGAACCATCCAGCATCCGGATCAGCAATGCGTGATTTTCCGACCGGTCACCAACAAACAGTGCTCTGAAAGAGCTCCGCATCATCACTCCCGCCGACGGTGTCGCCTGGTTCTGCGTCAGACTTCTGCACCGGCGCTGCAAGCTTAGTTCTTAATCAGGCCGGCCACAAATTCCTGCACCGCCATGGTTTCCAGTCGCGTGCGATCCGCGAACAGCGCCTTGACGGACTCGGTCTGTTTTGACGAGAAGTGTGCAGCAACCGACGTCTCGAATTTCCGCCGCAACACCGGAATGCCTTCGGCGCGACGCTTTCGATGCCCGATCGGGTAATCGACCGCCACACGTTGCGTGGCCGATCCGTCGTTGAAGAACACCTGGACTGCATTGCCGATGCAGCGCTTGTCCGGATCCAGGTATTCCTGCGTGAAGGTCGTGTTTTCCACGACCAGGGTCTTGCCGCGCAGCGTATCGATGCGCGGATCGCTGGCAGTCGCGGCCTCGTAGTCCTGCGCCGTGAGGCGCCCGAAAATCAGGGCAACAGCCACCATGTACTGAATGCAGTGATCCCGGTCCGCCGGATTCGCCAGCGGCCCGGTCTTGTCGATGATGCGTACGCCGGACTCCTGGGTTTCGATGACGATGCGATCCATCCGGTCCAGTTGCCCGCGTACGTCCTCGTGCAACGCCATGGCCGCTTCCACGGCCGTTTGTCCATGGAATTCGGCGGGCCAGGAAATCTTGAACAGGATGTTCTCCATCACGTAGCTGCCGAACGGCTGCGGATACGCGAGTGCCCTGCCTTCGAACAGCACTTCCTGGAACCCCCAGATCGGCGCCGTCAGCGCCGACGGGTAGCCCATTTCACCCGTCAGCGCCATCAGCGCGAGGCGCACACCGCGACTGGTGGCGTCGCCGGCGGCCCAGCTCTTGCGCGAGCCCGTATTGGGCGCATGGCGGTAGACACGCAATGCTCCGCCATCGATCCAGGCATTCGACAGCGCGTTGATCACCTGGTCGCGTGTGCCGCCGAGCATCGCCGTCGTCACGGCGGCAGTCGCGATCCGAACCAGCAGGACGTGATCGAGCCCGACCCGATTGAAACTGTTCTCCAGCGCCGTGACGCCCTGGATCTCGTGTGCCTTGATCATTGCCGTCAGCACATCGTGCACGGTGAGCGGCTTCTGTCCCTGCGCCAGGTTGCGGCGCGACAGGTAATCGGCGACAGCCAGGATGCCACCCAGATTATCGGACGGATGGCCCCATTCGGCGGCGAGCCAGGTGTCATTGAAATCCAGCCAGCGAATCATGGCGCCGATGTTGAATGCCGCCTGGACTGGATCCAGTTCGTACGACGTGCCCGGCACGCGGGCCCCACCAGGCATCGTGGCGCCAGGCACGACCGGCCCGAGAAGCTTGGTGCATGCAGGATATTTGAGCGCCTGGAACCCGCAGGCCAGCGTATCCATCAGGCAATAGAAGGCCGTTTCGTACGCAACGTCACTGTCGATCCGGTACGAAAGCGTGTAGTCGGCAATATCGACCAGCACGCGATCGGGTGCCGGGCGATGGGCGGAGCGGATGTCGTGGGACAAGGAAGGGATCCTGGGATCAGGTGACGAGTGATGAGTGACGAGTGACGAGTGACGAGTGATGAGTGACCAGTGATGAGTGATGGGTGAGGCGCGCTTGTCCTCGTCACTCGTCACCCATCACCCGTCACCCAGTATCAGGTTCTCCGATCCAACGGCACGAACCTGAGATTCTCCGGCCCGGTGTAGTTCGCGCTCGGCCGGATGATCTTGCCGTCCATGCGCTGCTCGATCACATGTGCCGACCAGCCGCTGGTTCGCG
>CAZBKC010000196.1:0-1012 GCA_964492345.1 uncultured Steroidobacter sp.
ACCGGGGGAGGGGATGCTGAGAGTTCGTTGCGAAATTTTTGTGTCGTAACACTAGAGCTTGCGGACCACGTCGCCCAGCTTCCGTGTCTGCCATACGTTGAGCATTTTCGTCATCATGTGCAGCTGGATCCTGGCGTTCTCATGTTCACGAAAGCAGTCATCCTGAGAACTTCCAACGGCGTCGATGTCTGCAATGTCCCGCTCTACCGCGACGGGGGCGCCCATGGAGTAAGCCACGCCGGAGACGGCAACGATCAACAGATTGTGAAGCCTCAGTTCGTCGAGACTCAGCCGTGGGCCGCCCTGGGCCGCAAACTCTTCGATATATACCGTCAGCAGTTCGTCCAGATGCTGATTCCAGATAAAGGGTTCGGCTCCGCTGATTGCGCCGCTGACGGACTGAGCCACGCTGATCTGTCCGGCGTTCGCCCAATCCATGAAACCGCATTGCAATGCGCCGTCGGCATCCCGCCAGAACCAGCAGTTATCGATATTGGCGTTCCAGTGAGCGAATGCGATGAACTCAGGATTGCCGTACAGGACCTCTCTTATCCGCTCTTCCGCAGCAACCAGATCGGGAATGTCACGGAGAAATCGTTCGCGAAATTCCAGGCCGCGCACGTTCTCTGGAAACAGTTGCGGATAACGCTCGATAAAATCGAACATCCGCCTGGCGCGCTGTATCAACTTCTCTTCCGGGACACGAATTGCAAACACCGCCGAGGCCTGCTGGCGATTGAAAGCGAATTTCCTGTCAACGTCTGGCGAGAGTCGTCCGGCGCGGTGTGCTCCCGACAACTTCGCCAGTCCTTGCAAAATGGCTTTGTAGTGTTCCACCGGCTCCGGCACGGAGTAATCCATGCACTTGAGGTAAAGCGGCTCCACGCCGTTGCGGCCGTAGGGTATGCACTCGGTAACGATGAGTCCGGTGCCGGACTGCGGCTCGACGTCAGCGAACAGGCAGGCAGGTACGGCGACAGGGAAATCCGGCGATCTGGACAGCACCGCAAAG
>CAZBKC010000196.1:1022-5239 GCA_964492345.1 uncultured Steroidobacter sp.
CGCTTCCGAGATCATCATGAAGCGCGCCCTGTCCCACAGCTCATTGTCGAAATTGCGCGAGAACTTGATGAACAGCCGTTGGGGCAATTCCGGCGCGGGCGATTCGTACGCCAGGGTCAGCAACAGTTTTTTACCGGTGCCGCCCCGAAAGACTTCTTCCGCTTCGACAATCCGATTCACCCTGTTGTCAGCAGCCAGTGCGCCGGAGGAATGAAACGCCCTGGTGAGAAAGTCCGCGCCGCCCGACAGCAATGTCGCGGGATCGGCCGGAATCTCCAGACCGAAGATCCCGCCGGTCACCCAGCGTTTGTCGAGTGAGGCGGATTGCTGGTTCTTCTCAAAAATCAATTGGGCGGCTCTCGCGCATTTCTCTTGCCTGGATCGGGGAGATTGATGCTGACCGCAGTCTACCTCGATCGCTTCCCGGCGGATTTCATGTTCCAACTCAGCGCGGATGAGGCCAGCGCTTTAAGGTCGCAAGGACACGTTGCCGCAATGGCAGCCGCCGCGAATCAGCATGCCCGGTCCGCTGCCGCCGCCGTGAGCCGCACCGGCAGGCGACGCGCGCCCCAGGTTCCCGGTGCGCCAGCGAAGACGCCCGGGACGCGGGTATTGCAGTTCAGGCATCGACCCTGCGCGTCGAGCCGCCAGTCTCCCAGTTCGTACCAGTCGCGCTCGATGACGCACGCGCCGCACTGAGTGCAGTACGTGCTGGAGCCGACGCGGTCATGCACGTTGCCGGTGTAGACGTAGTGCAGACCGTTGCGTATCGCGATATCACGGGCGCGCGTCAGCGTCGCGACGGGCGTCCGCGACTTGTCGAGCATCTTCCAGTCCGGGTGAAACGCCGTGAAGTGCAGCGGCACGTCCGGCCCGAGCCGGCTCATGATCCACTGCGTCATTGCATCGATCTGCGCATCCGTGTCGTTCTCATCGGGAATCAGCAGTGTCGTGATCTCGAACCAGACCTGCGTTTCGCGCTTCAGGTATTCGAGCGTGTCGAGCACCGCACCGAGTTCGCCGCCGCAGATCCTGCGATAGAAGCGCTCCGTGAATCCCTTCAGGTCGACATTCGCTGCGTCCATGTGACGATAGAACTCGGCACGCGGTTCGCTGCACATGTAACCCGCGGTGACTGCGACACTGCGCACGCCCTGTTCGCGGCAGGCATCGGCCACGTCCATCGCATACTCCATGAAGATGACCGGATCGTTGTACGTGAAGGCGACACTGGCGCACCCGGCGCTTCGCGCCGCATCGGCGAGCATCTTCGGCGTGGCGCGATCCGCCAGCGTGTCCATCTCGCGCGACTTGCTCATGTCCCAGTTCTGACAGAACTTGCAGGCGAGGTTGCAGCCCGCGGTGCCGAACGACAATACCGAGGTGCCCGGCAGGAAATGGTTCAGCGGCTTCTTTTCGATCGGATCGATGCAGAAACCGCTGGAACGCCCGTAGGTATAGAGCCTGACCTCGCCCTGCTCGACGCCGCGGACGAAACACAGGCCGCGCTGTCCCTCGTGCATCCTGCAGGCGCGCGGACAGACATCGCACTGGACTCTGCCGTCGTCCAGCACGTGCCAGTATCGCGTTGCGTGCGCTTCGCTTCTCATCGGGAACCCAGCGGCGTATATAGCCGATCATGCGCCCGGACTCCGAAAAGACAAGCACGCGGCCGGCCGCCGTCGCCGGGCTGTTCTATCCGGCCAATCGCGCCGAGCTGCGCGATGCTGTGACGCATTACGTGCCCGCCGCTGCCGAAGACTTCCTGCGTGCGCCCCCGAAAGCACTGATCGTGCCGCACGCGGGCTACATCTACTCCGGCCTTGTGGCCGGCGCCGCCTTTGCTGCGATTTCCGCACGCCGCAGGACCATTCGCCGCGTCGTACTGCCGGGCCCCAGCCATCGCGTATATCTGCATGGCATCGCGATCGCGCGCGCCGATGCTTTTGCAACACCGCTCGGCGAAGTGCCGGTCGACCGCGAACATCGCTCGATGCTGATCGCCAGCGGCGAAGTCATGTCCGCAGACGCTCCGCACGCCCAGGAACACTGCCTGGAAGTGCAGTTGCCCTTCCTGCAGGTGCTGCTCGACGACTTCGAGATCCTGCCGCTGGTCGCCGGTGTCGCGACGCCGGAGCATGTCGCCGCGGTACTCGCGCGGGTCTGGGGCCGCGATGACACGCTGGTCCTCATCAGCTCGGATCTCAGTCACTACCACGACTACGCCACCGCGCAACGGATCGACCGCGACACCAGCATCGCGATTCTCGACAGAACACCGACGCTCTCGGCAGAGCAGGCGTGCGGCGCCGCCGGCATCAACGGGCTGCTGCAGCTTGCCCGGGAGCGCCAGTACACGCTGTCGCAGATCATGCGGCAGAACTCGGGCGACACCGCAGGCGACCGACGGCGCGTCGTCGGCTACGGCGCGTTCGCCCTGCACGAAGCGTCGCATGCTTGACGCATCGCAGCGGCAGATCCTGCTGACACTGGCGCGCCAGTCCGTTCTTGCCGGCCTGCACGAACGCCGCCGCACCTCCTGCGCCGATTTCCCCCGCGACGGCCATCTCGGCGTACCGCGCGCGAACTTCGTCACGCTGCGCACGAACCGCAATCTGCGTGGCTGCTGCGGCAGCCTCGAACCGCAGGGCATGCTGGCCGAGGAGGTCTGGCGCAACGCGTGGACATCAGCCTTCGCTGACCCGCGCTTTGCACCGCTCGATGCGTCGGAATATCCGGACCTCGACGTGCATATCTCGATCCTGAGTCCGCTTGAACCGCTGCCCGCGCTGACAGAACACGAACTGCTGCAGCAGTTGCGCCCCGGCATCGATGGCCTGCTGCTGCGCCGCGGCGCCACGCAGGCAACCTTCCTGCCAGCCGTATGGCAGCAACTGCCCGAAGCGGCTGACTTCCTGAAACACCTCAAGCTCAAGGCCGGCTGGCCCGCCGATACCTGGAGCGACGACATCCGCGTCTGGCGCTATACGGCGCAGAGCTTCGGGGAATGAAGCTCCCGAACGGGAGACAAGAAAGAATGGGTGCGGAACACCCTCTGACTAACCGCCAACCGCTAACCGCCAACCGCTTCTTCTTACTGGCTCGTCACCGAAAGCAATGACAACACCGCCGCGACGGACGCGCCCGCCGCTGCCGGCTGGCGATCGAGATCCTGGCCCAGGTCGCGCAGGCTGCGTTCGATACGGAACAGCCTGATCAGCACGGCGATCTCGCCGGGATCACGCGGCAGACAGACCGATCCCCCGGCGCCGCGCAGATAACCCTGCATGAAGACTTCGTTCGCACCGGCGAGCCACACCCGCAGGGCTTCGGCGAAGCGATCGTGCAGCTCCGGCTGACTGCTCAGCACACGGGCAAGCGCCGCTGCGCGGGCCTGCTCCAGCGAACACGCCAGGGCCGCCACATCGCGCAGCGGCGGCGCCTTCCAGCGGCGCTCCTCCAGCGGCAGTTCGAGAATTCCCTCGAAGTCCGTGATCACGAAGTCGTCGGCGACGAGCAGGGCCTTGCGCAACAGCAGGTTGCCGTGATGACGCGCCTTGACGCCGTGTACGGGCTTCGACGCCAGCTGGCGCACGAGCTCATCGAGCGTTTCGTCGGACTCGATGAGACGTTTCGCATCGGCCTGCGCGGATTCTGGCAACTGCGCGCAGCACTGTTCCAGGCGTCCCAGCGTGGTGTCGGCGAGTTGCTCGATGTCTGTCGCGATCCGTGCCATGTCGGTGAAGGTGAGCGGCTCCGGCGCAAAGGCGGGATCGTCGACCGGCGTACACAGCAATGCGTGCATTTCGCCGATGCATTGCCCCAGCGTCCGCAGGCGATCGTAGAACAGCGTGTGCGGCGACTTGCCATTGCCGAAGCCGGATCGCAGCTCCGTCGCCAATCGCTCCAGGTGATCCAGCGTGAACGTGAATGCATCCCCCTGGTGACCCACATACGCCTGCATCGCCGCCAGCGCGATCGGCGGCGAACCGTCGAGATGGCACGTGACGGTACCCGTCAGCGCCGCGACGCGGGTGAAGCCGGCGCGGGTCAGAAAGTCGACCATTTCGATATCCGGATTGATGCCGGGATCGGCACGGCGATACGTCTTGAGGACCACGCTCTCGCCCAGCACGACGTTGACCTCCAGCGGATCGAGGCCAAACCGCTCCACCGGCGTGAGGCGCTCGACACCGGCGCCGGCGTGGCACGGCGCC
>CAZBKC010000196.1:5249-6335 GCA_964492345.1 uncultured Steroidobacter sp.
CACCGGCGCCGTGCCACGCCGGCGTGATTGCGAACACGATCTCTCCCCCCGTGAAAGTGATGCGTTCATTGGCGACCATCGACTTGACGATGGCGGCGCAGAACGCGGGATCGGCGAGCGCGTCGACCAGTACGCCGATGCGGGCATGTTCACGGATACGCGCGATCGTCCACTCCGCCGAACGCAGCACCTCACTGTCGGCGACATCGTCCCATGCCAGTGTCAGCGGCAGGGCAAAGCGTTGTCGGGGGCGATTCGGAGCATCGACATAGATCATGCTCAGCAGCACATCCCGCTGTGCGCCGGACCAGACCATGCGTTCGCCGAGCTGCACGGTCTCGCCGCCGCGAATCCAGCCGCGCTGGCGCATGAACACCGGCAGCACCTCCTGTTCCAGTTGCTGCAACGTACGGCGTGTGACGACGCGCGTGGCGACCGTCCGATCGAGCCCGCCGAGCGAGCGGATGCCATCGGTGAGGACGAGCGTCGGCAGCTCGGCGGCCGGCAGTCGCTCGACGTGCCACGAAGGCCTGGCGTGCGAATCGCTGAGCGCCAGCCAGAAGAACGAATGCGCGGGCAGCGTCAGGAAGTACGGCAGGTCGCCGATCGGCGGAAACGCGTTGTTGCCCGACAGTTCCACCGGCACGCGGCCCTTGTAGCGGGACAGATCGAGTTCGACCGCCTGGGCGGACTGCGCGAGATTCGCCACGCACAGCACGATCGCGTTTTCGAAGCTGCGCACGTAGGCGATGATCTTGCGGTTCTGCGGACGGATGAATTCGAGCGTCCCGCGCCCGAAACAGCGATGGCGGCTGCGGATCGCCAGGATGTGTCGCGTCCAGTTGAGCAGCGATGACGGATCGCGGCTCTGCGCTTCGACGTTGACGGCCTGATAGCCGTACACGGGGTCCATGATGATCGGCAGGTACAGACGCTGCGGATCGGCGCGCGAGAATCCTGCGTTGCGGTCGATGCTCCATTGCATCGGCGTGCGCACGCCATTGCGATCGCCGATGTAGATGTTGTCGCCCATGCCGATCTCGTCGCCGTAGTACATGATCGGCGAGCCGGGCATCGACAGCAGCA
>CAZBKC010000197.1:0-6329 GCA_964492345.1 uncultured Steroidobacter sp.
TCATGTGCGTCTGCGCGGGCAGCGTGATCGCCGCGAAGGCCGGCGTGCTGCGCGGCCGCGAATGCACGACCCATCACGAACACATCGACGAGCTGGCGACGATCGAGCCGACAGCCATCGTGCATGCCAATCGCCTGTTCGTCGAAGACGGCCGTCTGTTCACCAGCGCCGGTGTGACGGCGGGAACCGATCTGGCGCTGTACATGATCGGGCAGCATCTGGGTCATCAGGTCGCCGCGAGCGTGGCGCGCAGGCTCGTCGTCTACATGCGGCGGTCGGGAACGGATCCGCAGCTCTCGCCCTGGCTCATGCATCGCAACCACATTCATCCGGCCGTGCATCGCGTGCAGGACGCCGTGACGAAAAATCCCACGGCGGAGTGGTCGGCCCAGCGACTCGCTTCGGTCGCATGCATGAGCGAGCGCAACCTCGCGCGACTCTTTGCCGAGCACGCGGCCTGTTCGCCGCTCGACTACGTGCAACGGATGCGCGTCGCCCTGGCGCGCGATCTATTGACCAACAGCAGTCTCAACATCGAGCGCGTCGCCGAGCGCGCCGGCTTCAGCTCCGCGCATCATCTGCGCCGCGTGTGGCGCCGCTGGGAAGCGCAGGCGCCGAGTCTGCAGCGGGAGGCTGCGTCCGTCTGAGTCCCGAAGAGAAGAAGAAAGAATTTCACACAGAGATCACGGAGAGCATCACAGAGATCAGAAGGAAGAATTCTCCACGGGGGACACGGGGTTCGGAACAGGAATTTCTTTCCCCGTGCTCCCCGTGTCCCCCGCGGAGGTTCTTCTTTTCTTTGCCTTGAACTCTGTGCTCTCTGTGCCCCTCTGCGTGAACTTCTTCCTCCGGCGGATCGTCAGGCCCAGGTGCTGCGCTTCGGGCGCGACTTGATCCACGCGCCGAGCAGCAATCCGAACAGCACGAGCGCGCCGCCGCCCATCAGGAACTTGAACTGCGTGCCACGTTGCAGCTGGGTCACCCTGCCGGTGAGTTCCGTGAGCTGCGTATTGAGTTGCTGATTCTCGACTTTCAGGGTCTTGTTCTCTTCGTACTGCGCGATCGAGGTCGCCGACACGCGCCGCAGTTCGGCCAGCTCCGACTGCAGTTGCTTCGTCTGCTTGTCGAGTTCGCTGTTGCGGCTTTCGGCCTGCGACTGGGCCGTGCGCGTTTCCTTCGCATCGTCGCGGATGGACTTGAGCTGGGCCTCGAGCGACTGGATACGCTTGTTGGCAACAACGAGCAGATCCCGCGCCGCAGGTTGCGCGCGCAGATACTGCGTGGGAACCCAGCCGTCGGTGCCGTTAGGAGTACGCACATGGGTAAAGCCATTCTCCTTGTCTTCGCCCAGCACTTCCAGCGCCATACCGCTGGGCAGCGCCGCATTGATGATGCGATGGCCGTTCGTCGGGCCGCGGCGTAACGGCACCGTCAGTTCATCCGAGATATACAGGGTCGCGGCGAAACTGCTGGAGCAGGCAAGCAGCAGAGCGAGGAGTACGGCTTTTTTCATTCTGGAAGTCCGGCGGGTTGATGCGGAATGGCGACGGCTGCGCGGCGCGGGGTTGCAAAGTCTGCACACCATGTCGCCAATGACCAGCCTTCGCCGATTGGCGACAGCACCGGGCCGCTATTTCGGGAGTCGGAAACAGGCAAGCCCCGTCATGCAGCGGGGCTTCGTTCGGAAACCCAGGCTGGTCAGCGCCGCAGAGCGCACAGGTTGCCCTGTTTGCCCAGGCTGAACAGTTGTGGATTCTTCCACTGGTCATACGCGCTGCCCGGTTCATGGGGGTCCGCCGTCCGGCCCCGGGGCGGCGTTGAGGTCATTTTTCCGATCCCTGCGTTTATGATGCGCCACGACAACAACAAGGGAATCGCGCGATGACGCATCGCAACTACGTCATGGTGCTCGCCGTCGTGCTGCTTGCGGTGACCTACCGGCGCTTCACGCTGTCACGGACTTCGTACCTGCTCATCTTTGCGTTTCTGTGTCTGCACACCCTGGGCGCCCACTACACCTATGCCGAAGTGCCCTACGACGACTGGTGGCGAGCGCTGACCGGTTCCAGCTTCAACGAACTGGTGGGGTGGCAGCGCAACAACTTCGATCGGGTCGTCCATTTCTTCTATGGCTTGCTGCTGGCCTATCCGATCCGCGAAGTATTTCTGCGTGTCGCTGGCGTTCGCGGTTTCTGGGGCTAATCAGAGCCTACCTGGTTTTCCATCGCGCCTCGCGCGACCCGCAAGGCATGAAAAGGGCGCGGAACATCCTCTGACTAACCGCCAACCGCTAACCGCCAACCGCTTCCTTCTTCGATTTCCTCACCCGCTCGGGAAAATTGACGATGCAGCCGACGCCATCGGCCTGCTCGACTTTCACGGGCTGGCCGGCCACCACTGCATCGAGTGCATCTTTCAGATACGTGTTGCTCGCGGGACGCTGACGTTCGTAGTGGAGGCGATCGTCGACCGGTCCACGGTACACCAGGGTCCATGTCTTCGGATCGATGACGAACACCTCGGAGGTTCGCTGTACACCGAGCTGCTCGCCGACCTGCTGTGTGCTGTCGACCAGGATGGGCAGGCCGAAAGCGAACTCCTTTTCCTCGCGGGCGATGCTCTCGGGCGTGTCCTGCAGATTCGAGTTGAGCAGCAGGAATTCCACGCCCTTCGACTGATACTGATCGCGGATCTCACGCAAGGCCGGAATGGCCTGACGCACGATGGGACAGCCATTACCCTGGACCATGAGCACGATCGCCTTTTCGCCCGCTGATGCGTACAGCGTGTGCGATTTTCCCGTCTGATCGGGCAGCACGAAGTTCGCGACCTTCTGACCCGGCGTGATGGCACCGGCGAGGGGTGCGGTGAGCACGAGTAGTACGGCGACGAGAGCCAATCTGCTGTTCACGGGCCACCTATGCGACATGAAGGAGACGAGGATAGCGCTCAGACCGTGGAAGGAGCGCGATTGCTGCGCGGTGTTTCACCGGAGGGCTGTCGAAATCGGCAAAGAATTGTCGGCCGGGCTGCCGCAGCGCAAGAATGGAGCGTCAGTACTGAATGACGCAGAGAACCGGTCGATCGCGCCAGCGCAGCGCCGCGACCAGCTGCAGATCGATCAGGACCGCCAGATCCGCGATCGAATAACCCGCTTCGACGCAGAGTTCGGCTGCCGCCTGAAGTGTGCCGCCCGTGGCCAGCACATCGTCAACCAGCAGCAGCTGACCGCCCCCGCGCTGCATTTCAAGAATGCCGCTGCCGTATTCCAGGGAGTAGTCGCGGGCGACGACGGGCGGCGGCAGCTTGCCCTTCTTGCGAATCGGCACAAATCCCTTGTCGTGTCGCGCAGCCAGCGCGGCGGCGAGGATGAATCCCCGCGACTCGATCCCCGCAACGGCATCAATCGCTCGCCATCGCTCTGCCGGCAGCAGCAGGCTGAGGGCATCGATGGTGGCGCTGAAGTGGTCGCGGAGCAGCGGCGCGATATCCCGGAACACGATGCCCGGCTGCGGAAAGTCGCGAACGTCGCGAATGTATTGCCTGAGGTTGCTCACGAAGGGGTTGCCGTTTATCGAGACTGCGCTTGTGCGCGCGTTACGCCCGGGGGAAGATTCGCACGGTCTGCAGCCATTCGCCATTTCTCATTCCGCATGCCGACGCAGTTCCCATCCGCTTTCCGCGCGCATCCCTGGCACGGTGTCGATCCCGGCACCGATGCACCGTCCGTCGTCACCTCTTTCATCGAAATCGTGCCCGCCGACACGGTCAAATACGAGGTCGACAAGGCAAGCGGGCTGCTGAAGGTGGATCGCCCGCAGCGATTCTCGAATGTATGCCCCGCGCTCTATGGCTTCGTCCCGCGGACGTTATGTGCCGAGCGTGTGGGTGCGTACTGCACCGAGAAGACCGGTCGGACCGGGATTGTCGGCGACGGCGATCCTCTCGACATCTGCGTGCTGGCGGAAAAATCGCTGCCGCGCGGCGATGTGCTGGTGCAGGCGATTCCCATCGGCGGCCTGCGGATGATCGATACCAACCAGGCCGACGACAAGATCATTGCCGTCATGCGCGACGACGCCGTGTATGGCCACCTCACCGATATTCGCCAGTGTCCTGCCGCGGTCATCGAACGTCTGCGACATTACTTCCTGACGTACAAGCTCGCGCCCGGGTCACCCGATCCCGTGGAGATCACCCACGTCTACAGCCGCAGCGAGGCGCACGAGGTGATCCGGCGCAGTCTCGCCGACTACAACGCGGCGTTCCTCGGCGCGACGATGCGCTAAAGAAAAAGCGTTTCACACAGAGAGCACAGAGATCACAGAGGTTCGGAGATCCGGGATTTCCTGTCTCTGTGCCCTCTGTGATCTCTGTGTGAAATTCTTGCGCCTTGGTGCCCGTCGGGATCGCGGCAGGCCGGTGGTATCCTGACCATCCCTGCCAGTCCCTGTCATCTTTCGAGAGTTCAATACGGCGATGCGAGCCGAGCGACTCATTTCCCTGCTGATGGCGCTGCAACGAGGCGGTCGCCAGACCGCGAGCGAGCTGGCCAATCGCCTCGACGTATCGATGCGCACGATCTTCCGCGATATCGACGCGCTGTCGACGATGGGCGTGCCTGTCTACACCGAACCGGGTCGCGGCGGCGGCATCCGGTTGATCGAAGGTTATACGTCGGATCTCACGGGGTTGTCTTCGGGCGAGGCAGAAGCGCTGGCGCTGATCGCGAGTCCGGCATCGATCGGCAGCAGCGAACTCGCCACGCCGTCGCGCACTGCGCTGGACAAGCTCGCCGCAGCCGTGCCATCGATGCATCAGTTGCGCGCACAGCATGCGCGCGGCCGGATGCTGTTCGATACCAAGGCATGGTTCCGGTCATCCGTGGCGTCGCCTTTCCTGGATGAATTGCGGGCCTGCGTGTGGAACGACGAGAG
The DNA here is from genome assembly GCA_964492345.1 of uncultured Steroidobacter sp. Classification (GTDB taxonomy): domain Bacteria; phylum Pseudomonadota; class Gammaproteobacteria; order Steroidobacterales; family Steroidobacteraceae; genus Steroidobacter. The sequence continues at coordinate 4,938 of CAZBKC010000197.1, forward strand.
CATCGAGATCGTCTACCGGCGCGGTGACGAGACGCTCGCCGATTACGAAGTTCACCCGTACGCACTCGTCGTCAAGGTCGATACCTGGTACCTGATCGGTCTGCGACGCAAACCCGGCCAGCCCAAACCCGAGATCCGCGTGTACCGGCTGTCGCGATTGCAGTCCCTGCAAAGAACGGGACGAACGTTCGTGCGTGACCCCGACTTCGATCTGCACAAGTTCTGGCATGCCTGGTGCGAACGGTTCGAAAAGAATCCGCCGAACAATTATCCGGTGGAGCTGCTCCTTTCTCCGAAAGGACGCAAGCACCTGCTGTCGACCTACGGCAGCTGGTTCCGTCAGCGTCTCGAAGCGCTGGACGACAAACCGGGACGCAAGTCGGTGATCCTCGATTTCGATCGCGAGGACGCCGCCCTGCGTGTGCTGTTCCAGCTCGGCGACGAGGCGGAAATCGTCAAGCCCAAGGCATTGCGTCGCAAGCTCCATGCGCTCGCGGCTCGTGTGGTGGCGGCCACGGAATAGGAAGAACGGATTTCACACAGAGATCACAGAGATCACAGAGAAAAACCGGTCTTGTCTGAACTCTGTGCTCTCTGTGTCTCTGTGTGAAACTCCTTCTCCGGAATCACTTCGCCGTCTTTGGACCGGCCATCCACCAGATGATGAAGCCCAGGACGGGCAGCAGGATGACGAGCACGGTCCACAGGACCTTGGAGCCGGTGGTGGCGCTGCTCTGAAAGATATTGACGATCGCCCAGACGTCGGCGGCCAGGACGATCAATCCCCACAACCCGTTTACATTGCCCATCGACAGACTCCGGTGCTGGCCAGGATGCGGCCATCATCCCCGTGCCGCGCGCGGGTGACAGCCCGTATCTGCCGAAGAACATACTGTGTCTGCCGGCCGGTGGAGAATCCGGCGATACTTTCCTTCCGTCAACGGTGCCGGCCTGTCATGACGACGCAGCTTTCACAGCGACAGATCGTAGTGCTCACGGTGGCTGCTGCCGCGATCCTCATGATCACCATGGGCGTGCGCCAGACGTCCGGTCTGTTCCTGCTGCCGATCACGCAGTCCACCGGCGTCACCATCGTCGCCTTCAGCTTCGCGCTGGCCATCGGTCAGTTCATGTTCGGCGCGGCGCAGCCGGTGTTTGCGGCCATCGCCGACAGGTACGGCGCGATCCGCGTCATCGTCATCGGCGCCCTCATGATGGCGCTGGGTTCGATTCTCACCCCGTACATGTCGAGCGGCGGCGGACTGCTCCTGACGATGGGCGTTCTCGGCGCCGCAGGTGCGGCAGCCGGCAGCTTCTCGATCCTGATCGGCATCGCGGCGCAGCGGCTGCCGGTGGAGAAGCGGTCGTTTGCCTCCGGGTTCATCAACGCCG
>CAZBKC010000198.1:0-5196 GCA_964492345.1 uncultured Steroidobacter sp.
GCAGCCGTTCATGATGTGTACGCACTTGGCGTTGTCGAGTTCGAGGCGCCAGAACGCCTTGACGCCCTGCATGTTGAGCTCGAGATCCGCTTCGTGCCCGGCGAAACCGGACATCATCACTGCGACGGTGAGCACGTCGGTGACATCGGGATGACCGGCGGTGCGATCGATGTTCTCGTGCTCCGCGACGGCTTCGGAAATGTGATCGGGAAAGCCCCAGTTTTCGACGATGGCCTTGCCCACGTTCGAATGCCAGTCGCGGATCACCTGCGCCAGCGCCGCGGGATCGCGGAAGAGATTCCCGTGGCGATTGGCGCGGGCCAGGATGTAGATCTTGCCGACGTTGTGCAGCAGGCCCGCGAGCATGCATTCATCCGCGTTGATCCTGCCTGCACGCGACGCGATGGCGTACGCGAGTGCGGCCACCATGGTCGCTTCCTGCCACAGGCCCTCGAGTTCCTTCGAGATGTGGCGCAGTTCGGCGGCACGCCGCAGCTGCGCGATCGCGAACGACACCGCCGCGGTGCGCACATTGTTGTGCCCGATGCGGTTCACCGCGGTCTTGAGTTCGGAGACGGCCTTGCCGCCGCGATTCAGCGCGACGGAATTGGCGAGTGTGAACACCCGCGCCGCAAGTCCGGCATCGGAACCGACGACGCGCGCGATCTGATCGTTCGATACCTGCTCGTCCGCCAGCACCTTGCGCACCCGCACGGCCACGTCCGGGAACGACGGCAGTTCGACCCGCCCGCGGGACACCTCCTCGGCCAGTTCGGCAACGAACTGGAACGCGCCGGCATTGCCGGAGGGAACCGTGGCTTCGTCGGCGCTCGCAAGATGTTGGCTTGTCATGGTGGTTCTATCGGCAGTGCAGCAAGGCCCTTGAGGCAACTGTGCTACGAATACCCGATCCCGCCTGCGCCGTCTGTTAACGGGCTCGTGGTTTCAGCAATCGAGAGGAGAATGGCCGCGAAAGACCGCAAAAAAGAAACAAAAAAGAAATGTGTGAATCGGAGAAAGACCCTCTTCACCCTTTATTTCTTTTATGCGGTCTTTTCTCCGGATCTGGCTCTACCCCGCACTCGCAGCCTTGCCGCGCGGTGCATCCGACGTCAGGTTGAGAATCTGGCCGGGAATCCGCTGCAGCGGCATCACGTGCTCGGCGGCGCCGAGCTTCACGGCGGCGCCCGGCATGCCCCAGACCACGCTGCTGGCCTCGTCCTGCGCGATCGTGCCGGCACCCGCCTCGAGCATTTCCTTCAGGCCGCGCGCACCGTCATCGCCCATGCCCGTGAGAATGACGCCGGTCGCATTCGGTCCGACGTTCTGCGCCACCGACCGGAACATCACATCGACGCTCGGACGGTGACGGTTCACATGCGGTCCGTCGTTGAGGCGGCAGCGATAGCGTGCGCCGTCGCGTTCGACGATCAGGTGCCGATCGCCAGGCGCGATATACGCATGTCCCGGCAGGATGTACTGGCCGTCCTGCGCTTCGCAGACGGACATCGCACACGAACGATTGATGCGCTCGGCGAACGCGCGGCTGAACGCCGCGGGAATGTGCTGCGAAACGACGATGGCGGGCGCATCGGCCGGCATCATTTCCAGCACTTCGCGAATCGCCTCGGTGCCGCCCGTCGATGCGCCGATGGCGACGATGCGATCGGTAGTGCGCAGCACCCGCCGCCCCGTCACCGCGGGCAGCACTGCATCGGCGCTGCGACGTTCATCGACTTTCAGGCCCGCCGCCGACACCGAGACACTGGGCCGCGGCGCACTGCTGCGTGGATTGACGCGCGCGCCCGCCGCCATCTTGATCTTCGCGATCAGTTCCTGCGCGTAGTCCACCAGGCTGCCGGCCACGTCGACCCTGGGCTTGGAGACGAAATCGACCGCGCCGAGTTCCAGCGCGCGCAGCGTGATATCGGCGCCATGCTGGGTCAGCGACGACACCATGACGACCGGCATCGGCCGCAGACGCATCAGGTTCTCGAGGAACGTCACGCCGTCCATGCGCGGCATTTCGACGTCGAGCGTGATCACGTCGGGATTGAGCTGCTTGATCTTCTCGCGTGCGGCGTAGGGATCGGTCGCCGTACCGACCACCTCGATGTCGCGATCCTTGCCCACCATTTCCGTGAGCAGCTTTCGCACCAGCGCCGAGTCGTCAACGATGAGGAGTCTGATTGGCATGGCAGTGCTACCGCAGTGACGGGTGACCGGTGACGGGTGACATCCAACCGGTCCGACTGTATTTCATCCTGTGCATGTTCTTACCGGTCACTCGTCACTGATCACTCGTCACCGTTCAGAACAGATCGATCTCGCCCGCCACCGGCGCCTTCTCCAGGCCCGACAGATACTTCTGTTCGTACGACACGACATCGCTGCTGTGGCGGGAATTCAGGTGCCGCACACGGACGCGGCCCGTCAGCGGAAAATACTGCACGTGGCGCGGGCAGGTTTCGCCGACGTCCTCCGACGACACGCGCAGGCCTTCGGCGATCAGGAACTCACGCACGAACTTCACATTGTGATTGCCGACATCGGTGAGGCTCGACAGCACCCGGCCGCCGCCGAAGATCTTCACTTCCAGGTCGGCGCGCGAGCCGCCGGCCTTGAGGATGCGGTTGATGAGCTGTTCCATCGAGGCACTGCCGTAGCGCGTGGCGTTGCCGGCAACGCTGCCCCAGGTGTCGTTGCCGTTGCCGCTCGGGCGCGGCAGCATGAAGTGGTTCATGCCGCCGATACTGGTGCGCGGATTGCGGATGCACGCCGACACGCACGAGCCCAGCACGGTGTCGAGCACTTCGTCGCTCTCGGTCACGTAGAAGTCGCCCGGCAGGAGCTTGGCAATGATCTGGCCGGTCGCATTGCGATAGCGCCTGATGGATTCGAATCCAGGCAGCGAGCGCGGCAAGTCTGTCGTCGAGAGCACACTCATACGACGCTCAGCCTCCGGAGGCCTCGTTGCCCTGCTTGCGGTAGATGGTCTTGCCGACGAGACGGAACGGCGCCGTGCCCGCGTGAATCGATTCGGAATGGCCGAGACAGAGATAGCCGCCCGGTGCGAGCAGCGATGCGAAGCGCGACACGAGCCGCTCGCGCGTTGACTGGTCGAAGTAGATCATCACGTTGCGGCAGAAGATCACGTCGAACGGTCCGCTCATCGGCCAGTTCTGCAGCAGGTTCAGCGTCCGGAAAGTGATCAGCCGCGCGATGTCCGGTTGAATCAGCGCATGGCCGGCGTTGGCGCCGATGCCTTTCCTGAAGCAGCGGCGCAGGCGTTCCTGCGGCACCGCCGACAGCCGATCCTGCGGATAGACGCCACGCTGGCCGAACGCGATCATTTCACTGTCGATGTCGGTGGCGAGCACCTTCGCGTCCCAGCGCACGCCCGACGGCAGCGCTTCGGTCAGCACCATGGCGAGGCAGTACGGTTCCTCGCCCGACGAGCAGCCGGCCGACCAGATGCGCAGGCGGCGCGAATGCTGATTGCGCTTCAGCGCCTCCGGAATCATGTAGGACGCGAGCGCCTCGAAGTGATGGTTCTCGCGAAAGAACGCGGTGACGTTGGTCGTCAGCGCGTTGATCAGGCCGACCAGTTCTTCCGGCCCCGCTTCGCGCACGTGCTCGCAGTACGCCTCATAGGTCGGCAGCCCGAGTTCGCGCAGGCGCCGCGCCAGACGGCCCTGCACGAGCTGCCGCTTGTTCGGGCCGAGCACGATGCCGGCGTTCTCGCCGACCACGTGCCGGATGAAGTCGAACTCCGCATCGGCAAGGACGGGCCCGAGGTTGGCGCTGTCAGCAGCGACCGGCCCGTCGTTGGGTGTGGCGGCAGTGAGTTGCATGGCGGAAGGGGGTGGTGATCAGGGGGCAGGGGGTAGGAAGAGAAGCATGGAGAAGCGCAGCAGCATCGTTCCTGCTACCCCCTGCCCCCTGATCACTACCCCCTTGTCTGTTCAGGCAGCAGCAACGGGCATCGTCACTCCCGTGACGTCGCCGCCGATCAGCGTGTCGATATCGAGCAGCATCACCATGCGACCCGATACTGCTGCCAGCCCTTCGATGAACTCCGTGCTCACGTGTTCGCCCAGTTCCGGCGCCGGCTTGATGTCGGCCGCCGACACGTCGATCACATCGGACACGCCGTCGACCACCACGCCGAAATCGCGGCGGCCGACCGGCGATTCCACCGACAGCACGATGATGACGGTCAGCGGCGTGTACTCGGCCTGCGCCAGACTGAAGCGCATGCGCATGTCGACGATCGGCACGATCGATCCGCGCAGGTTCAGCACGCCGAGCACGTGCGCCGGCGCCTGCGGAATACGCGTCACCGTGGAGTAGCCACGGATTTCCTGCACCCGCAGGATGTCCACACCGTAGGTTTCCTCGCCCAGCGTGAAGGTCAGCACCTGGTGCGAACCCGCCTCGTTGGCCACCTTCGTCGTATTGCCCACCTGCATATTCACTGCCTCGTACCCATCGGTTGACATGATGAGCGCCAGTCCGTTATCGGCCCGACACCCTGCAACTCGAGTCAGCCATTACCTGTATTGGCTGCCCCTGAAGCGATAACCCTGAAGCGATAACCTGAAGCGATCAGAACTCCTGCCACGCGCTGTCGTCGCCGGAGGCACGCGCCAGCGGCGCCGGCGCGGCAGCTGCCACCTTCTTCGCCGCAACCGGACGCACAGGCGCCTTCGGCTTGCCGACAGCGGGCACTGACGCCTCGACAGCCGGCCTGACCGCCGGCCGTGGCCGGTAACCGGCAGCGACGTTGCTGCGGAAATAGCCGATCTGCGTGACCAGCTCCGTGGACTGCTGTTCCATGGACTTGCTCGCCGCAGACGCTTCTTCGACCAGTGCCGCGTTCTGCTGCGTCACGCTGTCCATCTGCGTCACGGCGTTGTTGACCTGCTCGATGCCGGCGGACTGCTCTTCGCTGGCCGCCGCGATCTCGGCGACGATGTCCGTGACTTTCTTGACGCTCTCCATGATTTCCGAGAGCGTCTTGCCGGATTCGTCGACGAGTTCGGAACCCACCTTGACCTTGTCGACCGAGTCCTTGATGAGATCCTTGATTTCCTTCGCGGCGCTGGCGCTGCGCTGCGCGAGGTTGCGCACTTCGGTGGCGACGACCGCGAAACCACGGCCCTGTTCGCCGGCGCGCGCCGCTTCCACGGCGGC
>CAZBKC010000198.1:5206-6324 GCA_964492345.1 uncultured Steroidobacter sp.
CATCTCTTCCATGCTCGACGCGGTTTCTTCGAGCGCCGCCGCCTGCTGCTGCGTGCGCTGCGACAGGTCGTCGTTGCCGTGCGACAGCTGACGTGCAGCCGAGCCGACGGCGTCGGCGCTGCCGCGCACGCCGCTGACGATATCCACCAGCTTCGCATCCATCCGCTTCAGGGATTCGAGCAGGCTCCCAAGTTCGTCGCTGCTCTGGACAACGATCTGATTTCCCAGCTCGCCGTTGGCGATGCGATCCGCGACGCCGACGGCGGTATTCAACGCGCCGACGATGGAGCGGACGAGGAGGAAACCGAACAATGCGGAAATGCCGATGCCGAGCACGATCGCACCGATGATGACCACCCGATTGCGCTCGAAGGCCGTGTTTGCCTCGGTCCGCATGTCCTCGGCGACTGCGATCTGTGCCGTCAGCAGCGCCTCGCTCGCCTCGGTCATCTGATCGTAGGCCGGGCGTGCCTTCTCGATGAGCAGGCTCTCGGCCTTGGCGAAGATACCGCTCTGTGCAGCGATGAGCGCATCCCGCACGTAGCTCACGACTTCGCTGCCGCGGCGACTGAAGGTGTCGGCGATCTGCCGCTCCTTGTCCGTCAGCTCCGTGGCGTTCAACTTGGCAAACAGGTTCTTGACCTCGGTTTCGCGCTCGCTCAGCAGAGCCAGCGTGCTCGTCACAGCGCCGGCATCCTGACGGATCACGACATCCTCGGCCTTCGTGAGCAACTCGCGATCGTGCGACTCGATCGTGCCGACCCAGCCGGTCGGCATGAAACGGTTCGAGAAGATCGCATCGAGGTCACGATTGCTGGTGTGGGCCCCGCTGAGGCCGACGGCGCCGACCGCAACGAGAATCGCCGCGCTCAGCGCCAGGATGGCGTAGAGCTTCACCTTCACGCTCAGGTTCGTACTGATCATTGTCTGTTCCCTTGCTTTCAGATTCGAAAGGATTCGTTATCGATCACGCCGCTGCAGCAGTCTGCGCGGCAACCCGGATCAGTCCGGCCACGTCGAGAATCAGCGCGACCGAGCCATCGCCGAGAATCGTGGCGCCGGAGACGCCATCGACGCGGCGGAAATTCGTTTCCAGCGACTTGATCACGACCTGCTGC
>CAZBKC010000199.1:0-6323 GCA_964492345.1 uncultured Steroidobacter sp.
ATCGCGACGCTGGCAAAGCAACTCGAACAACGCGGCAGCGGCCGCGGCCTGATCTCCATCTGCACCGCCGGCGGCATGGGAGTCACGGCCATTCTGGAACGGTAGGGACAGGAAAGGAGGCGGTCGGCACGCTTCGGGATAGCACTTGGGCGGTAGCGCATCCGAACACGACCGACCGCCATCCCGAGGCAGCTGCCGGACCCCACAGCATTGAGGTCGGCAGCATGCCTGCCGGCTGGACACCCGATCCCGGGGAGGGGCAGTACGAACCGTAATGTCCGCCAGCGGGCACTCTGCAGAATCTGAAGGGCATCCCAGCCCGTTTGCATGCCCCGACCCATTCGGGTCCCTGTGAGACGTTCCGTACTCACTTGCATGCGTGTCCTGTGGGCAGTAGCGACAAATGCCGGGGAATTCCCTCAGCTATTTCGATCAAAAATGCGTTTACATCTGCCCGCAGATCGATGGGGTGTCGGCGTCTCTTACAGTGGCAAGTCGGGGGAACTCGACCATCGGAATAAGTCATTGATATTACTTTCAGTTATGGATGCGGCATGAAGGTTGCTTCATCTTGGCGCAAGAGACGTTGTGCCGACGGCAGAAACAGGAAATTTGGAGATCTTTAAAGTGAACCTTCAGCGCGCACTTCTGGGTGTTGTTGCTCTTGTCGGTCTGGCTGGCACCGCCCAGGCGGCTTTCATCGAGACTACCTGGACAGACACGGTTGCCAACTTGTCCGGTGGCAACTACATCGGAGCCGGGCAATCCAGGTCCTACGTCCATGACCTGAACCCCGAATTCAGACCGGGGATCGACTATGTCGACACCTACAAACTGGCGATCAATTTCTTCGATGACGCGAAGGACAGCCACGAAGGCGTGCTCCTCACGGACATCATCAACCTCCCCTTCGGCGGGGCGCTCAATTTCAGTAACTACACCTTCCGTGGTGCGTTCTTCACGGGGTGGGCGGAACTGAACCTGCTGGGCACACTGAGCGTGTCCATCACGTCGCTCTACGGTGATTTCATGTTCGGCGGGTCAAAGCTTACGGCGTACGGCTATGCCGACAGCCCGACGAGCGTTCCGACGAGCGTTCCGGAACCCGCAACCCTCGGCCTGATGGGCCTCAGCCTTCTCGGCGTTGGCCTGGGCGCACGACGACGCCAGCGCGCATCGAAGCAAGCCTGACGGACAATCTGTGTGATGAGACAAACCCCGCCCTGAGCGGGGTTTGTTTTGTTCAGGGTCCGCTACGCCATGACTTGTGGCAGCGCATGCGCGAGACTAGCGCGCTCCTGCGTGCACGCTGCCATTCATGCCTGACTATTCCGACTCATCCGACAACGACCACCGATCGCCTCCCCGCACTGGAGTGCTGCTGGTCAACCTGGGAACGCCGGATTCGCCTTCTCCCAGTGCGGTTCGGCGCTTTCTCGCAGAATTCCTCTGGGATCCGCGTGTAGTCGAGACGCCCCGCTGGCTGTGGTGGCTGATCCTTCACGGCGTCATTCTGAGGATTCGTCCGCGGCGCAGCGCCCATGCCTACCGGCAGATCTGGACCGACAATGGTTCGCCGCTGCTGATCTACAGCACAGGACTCGCGGAGCGTCTGCGTCGCGAGCTGACGACACGCACGCACACCGAAGTTCCGGTCGCCCTGGGCATGACCTACGGCTCTCCATCGATCCGCGACAGCGTCGCGAAACTGCATCGCGACGGCGTGCGCACGCTCATCGTGCTGCCGCTGTATCCGCAATATTCAGGCACCACGACGGCCTCGGTTTTCGATCGCGTGACCCGGGCACTGAGCCGGTTTCGCCGGGTACCGGCACTGCGTTTCATTTCCGAGTACTACCGCGATGCCGGGTATATCCAGGCGCTTGCCGACAGCGTTCGACGCCACTGGCAATCGCATGGACGTCAGCATCTGCTGCTCTCGTTTCACGGCATTCCGCGCAGCTACGTGGAGGCCGGCGATCCCTACCATCGTCATTCGCTGGAGACCGCCCGACTTCTCGGCGATTCGCTGGGCCTGAAGCAGGACGAGTGGAGCGTCGCCTTCCAGTCGCAGGTCGGACGAGCCGAATGGCTGCGCCCCTACACCGACGAGCTGCTGCTGGAGTATGCGAAAGGCCGGCACCGGCGAGTCAGCGTGATCTGTCCCGGATTCGCCACGGACTGCCTGGAAACACTGGAAGAAATCGCCATTCGCAATCGCGAACTGTTCCTGAAGAACGGCGGCGAATCCTACGACTACATCCCCGCGTTGAACGCGACCGACTCGCACGTGGCGCTGCTTGCCGATCTGGTCGCTCGCAACGCGAAGGACTGCCAGGCCTGCTGACGATGCTCGGACGCTTTCTCGAAATCAGTCTGCACACGCCGGCGATCCAGGAATCGCTGGAATTCTACGAATCGCTCGGCTTCGTGCAGGCGAGTGTCAATGAGACGTGGCCGTATCCGTATGCCGTGGTCACGGATGGACGCCTGTTCATCGGCCTGCACGGCGGCTTCATCCGTTCGCCGGCACTGACGTTCGTCCTGCCGCGACTGGCGAAGAGCATCGAGCCGCTGCGCGCCACGGGAGTGGCGTTCGATCAGGAGCGCCTGGGCAACGATGTATTCAATCAGGCGACGTTCGAGGATCCTTCCGGACTGTGCATTCATCTCATCGAAGCGCGCACGTTTTCTCCGCCGGATTCGGCCACGCTCGCGACCAGCGAGTGCGGGTATTTCACGGAATTCGGTATACCGGTGCGCGATGCCGCCGCGGCGCGTGCTTTCTGGGAACCGCTGGGCTTCGTCGCCATGGACGAGGAACCGCTACCGTTTCCCCGCACGCCCGTGACCAGCGATTTCCTCAATCTGGGCCTGTATCGCACGCGGGTCTTGCGCCAGCCGGTGCTGAGCTTCGAAGATCCCGACATGCGCGAACGGCTGTCGCAGTTGCGCGAACGCGGCTTCAGGTTGCTCGACGAAATGCCCGACAGCCTCGATGAAGCGACCAACGCCATCCTGGAAGCGCCGGAAGGAACACGATTGCTCTTGATGCAGTCGGAGTTCTGATTTCTTCTATGCCCGATCCGTCGGCCGCTGCACGGTCCGGCGCGCTGTTGTCTTGCGGAGCCTGAGCATGCATCGACTCACGAACACATTTCTTTTCGCGCTGCTGCTGCTCGCGGGTACGGCTCGCGCCGACGAAGGCATGTGGACGACCTTCAATTTCCCGAAGGCCGCAGTGAAACAGAAATACAACGTCGACATCGACGATGCCTGGCTGAAGAAGATCCAGCGTGCCACGACACGCCACGAAAGCGGCTGCACGGGATCGTTCATTTCCCGCGACGGCCTGGTGATGACGAACCATCATTGCGTGGTCGAGTGCCTGGCGGAGCTGTCGACGCCGCAGAGCGACCTCATCGGCGATGGATTTCACGCGCGCGAGCACAGCCAGGAGCGCAAGTGTCCGACGGAGATTCTGTCGGTGCTGATCGACACCGAGAATGTCACTGACAAGGTCAACGCCGCCACGGCGGGCCTGGCGGATTCGAAAGCCAATGAAGTACGCAAGCAGACATTGAGCAAGCTGGAGGCCGATTGCACGGCGGCGTCGAAGAAGCATCGCGACACCGGCGCGCTCGCCTGCGAATCGGTGACGCTGTACCAGGGCGGCCAGTACTACCTCTACAAGTACAAGCGCTACGACGACGTACGCATCGTCTTCGCTCCGCACGATGCAATCGCAGCTTTCGGCGGCGATCCCGACAATTTCAACTTCCCGCGCTGGTGCCTCGATTTCAGCCTGCTGCGGGTCTACGAGAACGGCAAACCGGCGCGCACGCCGGAGCACCTGACCTGGCGGGCAGACGGTCCTGCCGCGGGTGAAGCCGTGTTCGTCGCCGGTCATCCCGGCAACACGAACCGGCTCTACACCGTGTCGCAACTGCAGTTCCAGCGCGATACGTCGATACCCGCGTACGTGATCCGCAACACCGAATACCGCGGTCGCCTGCTGCAATGGGCGAAGACCGGCGCGGAGCCGGCACGCATCAGCCAGGACTCCCTGCTGCATGTCGAGAATTCGCTGAAGGTCTATCGCGGATTCCAGCGCGCGCTGCTCGATGACGCACTGTTCGATACGAAGCGAAAGCAGGAGGAACAGCTCAAGGCACAGGCGGGTCCGTCAGTGGCTGCAGCGTGGACCGACATCGATACGGCCGAAAACCGCTATCGCGAGATCTACGATCGCTACCTGTACCTGGAGAGCGGCGCGGGGTTCAGCAGCAAGCTCTTCATGTATGCGCGCCAACTGGTACGCGGCGCGGCCGAACGCGAGAAGGCGAACGAGCTGCGATTGCGCGAATACGCCGCCTCGAATCTGCCGAAGATCGAGGCCAGCCTGCTTGCTGACACTCCCGTCCACAACGATTTCGAGCAGGTGTCGCTGTCGTTTTCGCTCGACAAACTGCGGGAGACCCTGGGACCGGATGATCCGGTGGTCCGCCAGTTGCTCGGCAGCGAATCGCCGGACTCACTCGCGGCGAAGCTGATCACGCAGTCGAAGCTCGCCGATCCGGCAGTACGCAAGGCGCTGTGGGAAGGAGGCTCGGCGGCCGTCAAGACATCGAACGATCCGATGATCGTTCTCGCCCGCGACATCGATCCGGGCGCACGCGCGCTGCGGAAAATCTTCGACGATGAAGTGCAGGCACCGATCGCCTCCGGCCAGGAGCGCATCGCCAGGGCACGTTTCGCTGCACTCGGCACGAACATCTATCCCGACGCCAACTTCACGCTGCGCGTCAGCTACGGCGCCGTGCGGGGCTGGAAGGAGAAAGGCGAGGACGTCGCACCCTTCACAACGCTTGCCCGCCTGTATGAACGCACCACCGGCAAGGATCCGTTCCGTCTGCCGCAGGCCTGGCTCGATGCCCGCGACAAGCTCGACCCCGACACGCCTTTCAACTATGTGACGACCAACGACATCGTCGGCGGCAATTCCGGCAGCCCGGTGCTCGACGCCCGCGGTCGCGTCGTCGGCCTTGCCTTCGATGGCAACATCCACTCGATCGCCGGCAGCTACTGGTACAACGAGCGCAACAACCGCGCCGTCGCCGTACATCCGCGCATCATCATCACCGCACTGCGTGAGGTGTACGGCGCTGGCACGATCGCGGATGAGATCGTCGGAGCCGGACGGACGGAGTAACCGAGAAGAGAGAGAGAGAGAGAGAGAGAGAGAGCCGCAAAGACCGCATAAAAGAAGGCGAATAGAAGTTCAGAAGGCGTTCGTCCGATCCTTCTATATCAACTCTTTTATGTATGCGGTCTTTGGCGGCCTCCGGTTCTCCCTTCCTTCACCTCTCCGGCAGCTCCACGCTGCCCAGCACCTTCGCATGACGGATGCTGCCGCTGCCGTCGGCGCCCACGCTGAAATTGCCTCCGACTTCGGCGACGTCGATGTCGCCCGAGCTGTCGGTGTCGATGCGCACGTCGCGGTTGACGCGGCGGATCACGATGCCGCCCGAGGTGTCCTGACGGATGTGGACGCTGCCGGCCTGGTCGATGCGGATGTCGCCCGAACTATCGACGGGAATCTCGACGTGGCCCTGGATGTCTTCCAGTTCCATGTCGCCCGAGCTGTCCTTCACCCGCAGATTGCCGGCGACACGTTCGATCTCGATGTCGCCGGAACTGTCGCTCACGTCGAGATCGCCGGCGATGTCCCTGATCTCGATGTCGCCGGAGCTGTCGGCCACGACGGCCGATTTCACGCGACTGAGTTCGAGATCGCCGCTGGAGTCCTCCAGTTCGATCGCGACGGTGTCGGGCACCTGCACCGACAGGTCGAGCCTCGCGTAGGTATTGAACAGAAAGCTGCCGTCTTCCAGGTCGGGCATCAGCGTCTTGAGATACAGCGTATCGCCTTCGCGGCGACTCTCGATCTGGACCCTGGCCAGCAGGTCGTCGCTGGAGGCGCAGGCGCGGCCATTCGCCTGCACTCGATTCACCCCTGGCTGGCCACGTACTTTCAGGTCGCCCGCCCCCGCTCCGATGACGACTTTCGTGATGCCGGCGGCGTCCGCGGTTGCAGAGCGTTCCGCGCTGCGCCGACAGTCGCCGGCATGAGCACAGGCAATGAAACCCAGGCCGAGGGCGGCGGCGGAAATCAGTTTGTTCATCGGGGCGTCCTTCTGCGAGAGAACGGGATGGCGATTGGACGCGACGGAATCGGAAAAGGTTGCTAGTAAGAAAGAAGCGGTTAGCGGTTAGCCCGACTTAGCGGATTCACTCTCGTTTCTGCTCATTCTTGCGGGCGA
>CAZBKC010000200.1:0-4323 GCA_964492345.1 uncultured Steroidobacter sp.
GTCAACCGTCAACGGACAACTGTCAACCCGCTTAACTAAGCGCCATTGTCCTTAGTCAGCCTTTACCTGAGCACTGCTACTTCGCGTCGGCGGGTGGCGGCGCGTACTTCCGTAGCCACCGGTCGAGGCTGTTGGCGAACGCTTCGCGATCGCGCGGTCCCAGGGGCGCCGGACCGCCGGTGACGACGCCGCTGCCGCGCAATTCGTCCATGAAGTTGCGCATCGACAGTCGCTCGCGGATGTTGTCCTTCGTGTACAGCTCGCCGCGTGGGTTCAGCGCATGCGCTCCCTTCTCGATCGCAGCCGCCGCCAGCGGAATGTCCGCGGTGATGACGAGGTCATCCGGTTCCAGTTGCTGCGCGATGTACTTGTCGGCGACATCGAACCCGGCGGGCACCTGCGTGAGGCGGATGAAGGGTGAAGGCGGAATGCGCATGCCCTGATTCGCGACCAGTGTCGTGTGCACGCGCACCCGGTCGGCGGCGCGAAACAGGATTTCCTTGATGACGCCCGGGCAGGCATCCGCATCGACCCAGATCTTCATGTGTGTCCCGAGAATTTTAATGACGTTGCCAGATCGATCGTCCTGGTCGGCGGATCGCGTTTCGCGACCCGGGTCCTCACACGGCGACGACTGATATACCGAAATCCGCTGCCGGATATCCGCGGTGACGCCGGCAATCGGTGGGGAATACGCTTTGACGGTGCATGCTCTGCGAGCGCAGCCTACGCGAGGTCGCGCGCAGGAGGACAGTATGAAGACCGTCGAAGCGATTTGCGGGGTGCTGGTCTGCCTCGCTGTCAGCGGTTGCGCCAGGGAAGAGTCGCTGCCCCGCGATGTCATCGAGGCCTATGAGCAGGCGTTCAACAAGGACGACGTCGACGCATGCGTTGCGCTTTTCACCGAGGACGCGCAGATCCTGCCCCAGCATGGGCCCATCGTGTCCGGGGTTGCAGATATACGGCAATTTCTGCAGGCCCAGATGACGCCGGTCGTGCTGTTCAACACCGAAACCGAGATGACGATCGTGCGGGGCGACATTGCCATCGAGCAGGGTCACTACAGTGTCAGGGATCTGAGGCGGGCATCGGACATCGAGGCGGGGAAATACCTCCACGTGTGGCGCAAGGTGAACAATGACTGGAAGCTGTATCGCATGATCTACAACACCGATGTTGCACCGCGCCCCGACGTGTCGGTCACGCAGTCGGAAGGCGAGGACTAGAGGACACCGCTCACGGTCAGCATCGTCGGTGCTGGGCTGCAACATGGCGGGTGACCTCGATCGTCCTCGCGTTTCGCGCAATGAGGCTGCGGCCTCAACGGCGTATGGTTGGACATGGGTGATCCGCGCGAGGTGCGCTTCGGGAGAGTCGATCATGGCCCGTCAGATGCAGCAATCCATCCCTTCAGAGCCGGAAGCGGCAACCACGCGAGTGCGCTCGACGCTGGCGGGTCTCGGCGACGCATTGGCCGCCGCGAGACAGCGTGTGGCACCCCCGAGGACGGACAGCCTCGAGTCCATGTACCACGGGGAACTGCAGGACCTGCAGAGCGCGGAACTGCAGGTGAGCGCAGTAGCGGACGATATCTGGGTGGATATGCACGATGAGGCTCTCGCGCAGCGGGTAAGCGACTACGCGGCACAGATGCGTTCGCGACGCGTGGGTTTCGAAGATCTGCTGGCGCAGCTCGGGCCTGAAACTCCGCGGCATCCGGACAAGGTGATGCGTGCGCTCGTGCGCGAAACGCAGCGGATCGACGAAACGTACGCCGAAAATTTCCGCGACATCGCCTGCGTGGCGACCCTCCGGCGCATCATTCATCACATGATCGCCAGCTACGCAACGATCGCAGACCATGCGACCGTGCTGGGCCGGGCCGAGGATGCCGCCCGCTTCGCTGACTGTGCGGACCAGGAGCGCGCGGCAGACGCCGAACTCGGCGCGCTGGCGATGAGCGCATTGCAGACGACGAGGCAGGCAGAGAGCTAGCAAGAAAGAAGCGGTTGGCGGTTAGTCAGAGGATGTTCCGCGCTCTGACTATCCGCTAACCGCCAACCGCTTCTTTTCCTGTAGGTCAGGCTTCAGCCTGACAGCTCCGAGCGCGGCCCCGTCTGCGGCAATTCGCTCAACGCCTCGCTCTCGCGTTGCGGCGTGCTCAGCGGCGTGGGCTTCAATGGTGCAGGCGCGATGTTCCCGTAGATCAGGGCCTTGCCGGCTTCGAATCCTCCCGTCGCCACTTCAACCGAAAAGCGCTCGGCATCGCGGCTGCGGATCAGCGCCGCAACCTGTGCGGCTTCCTCATCGGCGACGTCGAGCTGGCGCAGTGCCTCCTCGCCGAAGCGCAGCGCGGATTCGAAGGTCTCGCGGATCTGGTAGTCGATACCGATGCCGACCAGTTCGCGGGCGTGTTCGCGATCGAACGACCGTACCAGCAGGCGTGCCTGCGGAAATTCCGCGCGGACCAGTGTCGCGATGCGGTTCGCGCTCTCGCGGTGGTCGACGCACACCGCAATCGCGCGTGCCTTGCCGGCGCCGCAGGCATGCAATACGTCGAGGCGCGAACCGTCGCCGTAGTACACCTTGAAGCCGAACTCCTGTGCGGCGCGGATCATCTCGATATCCGTATCGATGATGCTGACGTCGACGCCGCGGGCGAGCAGCGCCTGGCTCGCGACCTGACCGAAACGTCCGAAGCCGATCAGCAGCACCGGGCCGCTCAGGCCTTCGGCGATCTCAATGCCATCCATGCCTGCGGCTTCCGGTCGGATGAAGCGCCGCAGCGCGAGGACGACGAGCGGTGTCAGTACCATCGACAGAACGACGACCGCAGTCAGATTGGCGCTGACGCCCGCGTCGATGATGCCGTTGGCCGCCGCTGCACTGAACAGTACGAATGCGAACTCGCCGCCCTGCGCCATGATCACCGCGCGATCCAGTGCTTCGGCATGTTTGCTGTGCGTCAGTCGCGCAATCGCATAGATGCAGACTGCCTTGGCGACCATCATCGCGGGCACGGCAGCAAGGATCAGCATCCAGTTCTCTGCGACCACCGACAGGTCCAGCGCCATGCCGACGGCGAGGAAGAACAGGCCGAGCAGCAGGCCGCGGAACGGTTCGACGTCCGCTTCGAGCTGATGCCGGAAGGTGGATTCCGACAAGAGCACGCCGGCGATGAACGCACCCATCGCCATCGACAGCCCGCCCATTTCCATCAGCAAGGCCGCGCCCAGCACCACCAGCAGGGCGGCGGCCGTCATGACCTCACGCGCTCGCGCGGCGGCCAGCAATGCGAACAGCGGATTGAGCAACCACAGGCCGACGGCGATCAGCCCGGCGAGCGAGCCGACGCCGATCGCGATGTCGAGCCAGCGCGTCGTCGCTTCCGCCGCTGCCTGCGGCCCGAGCAGGCTCACGATGGCGAGCAGCGGCACGATCAGCAGATCCTCGAAGAGCAGGATCGACACGATTTTCTGACCACGCGGCAGGGCGATATCGCCGCGTTCGGCCAGCAACTGCATGACGATGGCGGTCGAGGTGAGTACGAACCCCGCTGCGCCGATGAACGCCACGACAAGCGAGAACCCGAATGCAAGACCGACGCCGGTCAATCCGGCAGTGCAGGTCAGGATCTGCAGTGCGCCCAGCCCGAAGATCTGGCCGCGCAGACGCCACAGATGCGACGGCCGCATCTCCAGCCCAACCACGAACAGGAACATGACGACGCCGAGTTCAGCGACGTGCAGGATGCCCTGCGGATCGCTGAACCAGCCCAGGCCGAACGGACCGATGATCAGTCCGGCGGCGAGATAGCCGAGCACCGAACCGAGGCCGAGGCGACGGAACAGCGGTACCGCGACGACGGCGGCCCCGAGCAGGGCGACGACGCTGACGAGGAGATGCGAATCGTGTCCGGCGGCCATGGGGTTCCGAAGAGCGGAGGGGTCGGGCCCGAAACCTAGCATTTTCGCGCGCCTGGCAGAGCGCCTGACGAAATGAATCCTGAGCACGGGTCGTAGGAAATGGGGACATTCCCTATTTTCGTTTTCGCTGTCTGGAGCATAAGAAACGCAGAAATAAGGAATGTCCCCATTTCTGTGTATTCAGGAAATCGCGGGTGAGCTTGAAATGCTCCGCAAAATAGAAATGGGGACATTCCTCATTTCCGTTCCGCTGTCTGCATATAGAAGCGCAGAAATGAGGAATGTCCCCCACTTGTGCACTTCGCACTTGTGCACTTCGGGGCCGACGCCGCTTTCTTGCCAAATTTTGCCAAGCCTCCTAGGATCCGACCCCATGGGCACGATGAATATTTCTCTT
>CAZBKC010000200.1:4333-6321 GCA_964492345.1 uncultured Steroidobacter sp.
CCCTCAAAGCGTTCGTCGACGAGCAGGTCGAGCAACGCGGGTACGGCACCAGCAGCGAATACGTGCGTGAACTGATCCGTCGAGACCAGGACCGCAAGCAGTTGCGTGCATTGGTGCTGGACGGAGCGGGATCACGGCCAGGTGCTGTCGCAGACAGCGGCTATTTCGAGAGTCTCAAGCGCAGCGTTCGAAAGCGCGCCCGCAAGTGAAGCCGCGTCGGGTCGTTCTGCGGGAGATCGCTGAGCGGGATGTCGATGCGGCAATAGAGCACTATCTGACCGAAGCAGGAGTCGCTGTCGCAGTGCGGTTCATTGATGCGATGGAAACCGCAGTGCACCATATCTCACTCCACCCGCTGTCCGGCTCGCCGAGATACGCAACCGAGATCGATATCCCGGATCTGCGTACCTGGACGCTGAAAGGATTTCCGTATCTTGTTTTCTATGTAGTGAACTCCCAGGTGGATATCTGGCGGGTGCTGCACGGTCAGCGAGACATTCCGGAGTGGCTGCAGGATCGATAAGCGGTGTGGCTGCGGGAAGACTGCGTTTATCGCCGGGAAGGCTGACGATCATCAGCGCTCATCTACCAGGAATGCTTCGCCATGCGATTGCTCGTGCAGCGGCTTGCCGCCGTATGCAAGGAACGTTCGGCGTATGAGTTATCGCGATTGCCGCCTTGCGCATCGAAGCCCAGTGCCCAGGCGAGCGCCTCCAGCAGCGTGGACTTTCCCGAACCGTTCTCGCCAACCAGGAAGGTCACGGGTGTTGTCAGGAATCTGATGCCCGTCGTGGAGTTCGAAGGGCAGTCATTTCTGCTGTTCCGCTGTTCGGGTTGCTGGCCTGAGGAGGGGTCAGTAAGCTCGGCCGCATGAGCAATCTGGCTATTCAACACATGTCCTGGGAAGAAAGGCTCCGGGCCATGGAAGAGCTGTGGGAATCCCTCAGCAAAGACGAACCGCGGCTGGAGTCACCGGGCTGGCATGGTGATGCGTTGCGCGAGCGCATTGAAACGCTGTTCCGGCAATCCTCGCGAATCTGACCGTCAAGAAGATCCCAAGTCATTCCGGCCTATCTTCGCCAGGACCACGGCGCAGGGCGACGGGAAAGAGATCAACGTCATGAGCGACATTGAAACCGCTGAACAACTGGGAATCGATCTGACGTTGATCGAGGAATCGCTGCGCCTGACGCCGGAGCAGCGGGCCCTGCAGCATCAGCGTGCGCTCGAGATGGCGTTGCAGATGCAGGCCGCCTACCAGGCTCATGCGGACACAGGTGCGAAAAGGGGAGGCAATGACCGAACTGAACCGGCTGTTGCAGACGCTGTGCGACGCTGAAGTCGATTTTGTAGTCGTGGGTGGATTTGCCGCGATGCTGCATGGCTCGTCCATGCTGACGCGGGATCTTGACGTCTGCGCCGTTCTTACCGACGCGTCGGTTACACGGCTGCGAACCGCCTTTCGCGATCTGCATCCAACGCATCGTCATACATCGCAGCGGCTTTCGTTCCTGGATACACCCGATCCCGGTGTAGCGCTGAAGAACATCTATCTGCAGACGGATCTGGGCCCGCTGGATATTCTCGGGTCGATAACGGGCTTCGAGGATATCGCTGACATCCGCAGGAACGCGGTGCGCTTCGATCTTTTTGGCCGCCCGGTTCTCGTTATTTCCAGGGACGATCTCATCAAGGCCAAGGAAGCGCTGGGACGCCCGAAGGACCTGCTGGTAGCGCAGGAACTGCGGGCGATCGCGGAAAAGACACGGACGTAGACGCACCCGCAGCGTCCGAGGACGTTCGGTGCCGGGGCCGAGGGTTCGCAGAAAGTCAGCCCGACTGCGCTCGGCCAGAAATTCCGTGAATGGTCGAATCCCGCTGCCCATCGTCGACATCCGCGTGATTCGGGCCTATCTTTGCGAACCGGATCAACGACCTAGCCCGACTTAGCGGATTCACTCTCGTTTCTGCTCATTCTTGCGGGCGAT
>CAZBKC010000201.1:0-6309 GCA_964492345.1 uncultured Steroidobacter sp.
ATCCTCATCGACATCGCGCTCGAAGCGGTCGCTGATCTCGATCTCGTACTTGTCCGCGGCGATCAGGTCGAGCAGGGCGCGCACGTCGCTGTTCGTGCCGTCGACGAGTGCCACGACTTTCAGCAGTTTGTGAAAGGGGATGGGAATCTTCGGAACGCTGGCGACGTAATCCATCATGGTCCGGTCCTCTTCAGGCAATACACGTGATAGGTGCCGTTGTGCTCTTCGGCGCCTTCGACTTCCTTGGCGAAGCCGGGGAAACGGTGGCCGTACTCCTGCAAGGTGCGCAGGTACGTGAGCCAGGGACCGTCGGCGGGGCCGATGTTTTCACCGGGCATCACGATCGGAATGCCAGGCGGATACGGAATCACGCCGACTCCGACGACGCGGTTGGCGAGTTCGGACAGCGGCACCTTCTCGGCATCGCCCGCCATCAGCTGCTGGAATGCGCGGCGCGGTGTCATCTCCGGGTTGGGCAACGACGCGTAGGCCTGTGCCTGCCAGTGACCCTGGCGGCTCTCGCGAAGATGCGCCCACATCTCGTCACCGAGATCCTTGAGCCCCTTGCCGGCATAGCGGTCGGGCGACGCCTTCACGATCGCCGGCAGCACCTCGTCGAGCGGCGCGTTGCGGTCGTAGTCGACTTTGAAATCGAGCAGCGTGTTGAGCAACGTGCCCCACTTGCCCTTCGTGACACCCATCGAGAACAGGAACAGCACCATGTGATCGGTGGTGCGCGACGGAACGATGCCGTGACGGCCGAGATACGCGGTGACGATGTCGGCTGGAATGCCGTCCTTCGCCAGTTCACCATCATCCTGCATGCCCGGACAGACGATGCCGAACTTGATCGGATCGAGCATGCACCAGCCATCGGGCAGGTTATCGAAGCCGTGCCACTTCTCGCCGGGATGCAGCACCCAGCAGCCCGGGTCGGTGCTGAGCAATTGTTCCGGCGCTTCGTGGAAGGGAATCTTGCGGCCGGTCTTCGGGTCCGTGACTTCCTCGGCGTTCCAGGGCGCAAAGAACCAGTCCTTCTTCTTCAGGAACTCCTGCCGCGCTCGTGCCACCGCCAGGCGGCAGGCAACGGCTTCGTCGATGGTTTCCTGGGTGAGCGAGTGACCGGCCGGTCCATCCATCATGGCGGCAGCGACTTCGTTCGACGCTACCAGGACGTAGAGAGGGGAGGTGCTGGCCTGCGTGCAGTACGCCTCGTTGAAGCGGCCGTGATCGACGGCGCCGCGACCGTCACGTATGTGAATGAACGAGGTCTGCGACAGCGCTGCGAGCAGTTTGTGAGTCGAGTGTGTCGCGAAGACCGTCGGACCGTCCTTGGGGTGAGACGCGGGGCTGTCCCGCATCGCATACCGGTCGCGGTACAGGGGGTTGAAGCGCGCGTAGCCGTACCAGGCTTCATCGAAGTGGATGCGATCGACGCTTTTCGCCAGACGCGCCTGCGTTCCCGCGGCGTCGTAGCACATGCCGTCGTAAGTGCAGTTGGTGAGAACGGAGTAGACAGCCCGCTTCTTTTCCACTGCCTTCGCCAGCGGGTTGTCCGCGATGCACCTGGCGATGGCTTCGGGGTCGAGCCGCTCCGGCGGTATCGGCCCGATGATCCCATAGCGGTTGCGCGTGGGCCGCAGGAAGACGGGAATGCCTCCGGTGAGCGCGAGGCCCTGTTCGATGGACTTGTGGCAGTTGCGGTCGCAGAGCGCGATTTCGTTGTCGCCCACGCAGGCGGTCATGATCGCGCGATTCGAAGCGGAGGTGCCGTTGAGGACCGAGTAGGAACGATCCGCGCCGAAGACGCGAGCGGCATATTTCTCCGCTTCGCCGATGGGGCCGCTGTGGCCGAGCACCGAGCCGAGGGCGCCGCGCTCGATGCCCATGTCGGTGCGGAACAGGTTTTCACCGTAGAAGTCGAAGAAGGCTCGCCCGATCGGCGACTTGAGAAATGCCACGCCGCCCTGGTGGCCGGGCGCAGCCCACGAGTACTCGCGCTCACGATCGTAGCGCGCCAGCGCCTTTGTGAAGGGCGGCAACAGCGCATCGACGTAGCGATCCATGGCGGCGATCACGCGGCCGCAGATGAAGGCAGCGGTGTCGTCGAGAACCCAGATGAACTCGTCCGCGAGCGTCGCCACCTCGACGCCGATGGTTCCCGACACCTTGCGGCTGGCCATCAGGAAGATGGGGATCTTCGCATTGCTCGCGCGGACAGCGCGCAGCAGATCCGTCGTCTGGGCCGGATCGGCGGCTTTCGGGGTCCAGTTGACCAGAACGCAGGTGAGTCCGGAGTCCGATGCAACGGTCGCCTGACCGTCCTCGCACGACAGCGCTTCGATCACGTCGACATTGCGCGACTTCAGTTCGGCAGCCAGTGCCCGCACGCTTCGCGCAGCCGCGCCCGACGTCTCGGCCAGCTGGTCGTCGACGATGAGTACGCGACGCCCGGGCGATCTGGAAGTGCCATGAAGCATGGTGTGTCCTTCTGTCGGATCTGCGGATTTCGCTGTTCAACGTTCGCCACTGCTCGTGTTCTCTTCGATGTAGCGCAGCACTTCGCTCTCGAGCCGCAACCGCAGGGCGGAGTACTCGCGGCGCAGCGCTTCGTCGCCATCGGAACCTTCGAGCCGCTCGCACGCGAGCGAGCAGGCTTCGTACTCCTCGCACAGATCGCGGAACGTTTCGTGTCGCCGCAGCAATGTCAGCGACACGGATTTCACGTGCGGAAAGCGCTCCATCAGCAGCGTGACATAGCCGCTGTCTGCAGGCTTGTCGCCGTTGCTGTCCATTGGCCCGGGAGGCTCGTGACGTGGCATCTTCCGTTCCTTTCAGTGGCCGCAATGATTCACGTGCGGGGGCGAGCGAGGAAGTAACGAGCGGTAGGTTACGGTGTCATACCCGTGTCAGAGTTGCCTGCGAGACTCGTGGCACGTTCGCGAGAACAGGCATGCAGGCATTGCGGGAATGGATGCCGCCGCAGTGACGCGGCGGTGTAAGTGTTTTCAGCCGCCGAGGGCGATCGCGGCAAGGACCAGGATGACGCCTGCCACGAGGAAGGCGCTGCCGACCAGCCAGGGCTTGCCGAGCGTGAAGCGTGCCCATCGGTGGCCGCACAGGAACAGCAACGCCACGAGGATGGCATTCGATGCGCGCAATGCGATGAATGCGTCGTCTATGAAAATGAAAGGCAGCGCGGCCGGGAGGCTGCTCGCCACGACCAGCACGAAACTGACCAGGGCGCCGAGCCAGTCCTCTTTCGTGATGGACACGCGCCCCAGCGGTTTCGACCTCACGTTGTCGGCAATCTTTTCGTAGAGCGATTTCGTGTCCGACTCGGTCAGTACCTCTGCCAGCAAGGGGTCCAGTTCGGTTGCGATCAGGCGCACGCCCTGCGCCTTGTCGGGGGCTTGTCGGATCGACAGTCCGAGACGGCGCAGCCGCCCGCGATCGAGCAGCTGTCCGGCAAGGTAGAGCGCACCGTCGATGATGCCCCACGCGATGTTGCAGCCGATCAGGGCAATGAGCAGCTGGCGTGCGCCTTCCCGGCCTTCGTCCTGGATGATCAGTCCCGCTCCCAGCGTGAACGTCAGCGTCATGATGAGCCCGAAGAGCACTTCCGCCATGCTGGTGGCAGGATCGAGGTATCGATGCAGCAGCGAGGAGTTCGTGGACGTCATGGCAGAGGAACGCGCTCCGGTAGTGGGCTCAGTGCTTCATCAGCCTCATTGGGCAGGCTTCCCGGCCTTGCACTGTCCGAACACGACGTAGGCACCCTCGCGATCCGCGATCACGACGGTCATCCGGCCGGTCTTGAGATGGACCGTTCCGCTCCAGGCGACATCGAGCGTCGTTCCCTGCATCACCAGCGAGGCGGTGTTCTTCGAAACGTGCTGTATCGGCAGCTCCGCATTGCGATACGGCGACCAGACCTGCTTCTTCTGGACATCGAACTTGAAGTCGGTGGATTTCTCGAGCCGCGGTTCGAGCGCCTTGCACTCCTTCTGATCGGGCAGGCAGTCATGACCCTGCAGCGGCGTGCAGTCAAAGGGCCTGGAACCGTCGAAGTCTTCCGCGGCCGCAATCGTGACGAACGATGCGAGGGTTGCGACCGCAAGGCAACGTGCTGCTTTCATGTCGGGTCTCCTGGTGAATGCGCGGCCGCCCTTATAGCTGTGGCCACGCGGCGCTGCGGTAAGGATTTTCACGGAGCATGACGCTTTGCGAGTCGCGCGAGGAGTACCACGAAACGGCTGTAACGTAACTTACCCGCTGTTACTTCTGAGGCCGTGCTGCTCCATGGATTCTCGATGAACCGCAGTTCATGCAAGGCTGATTCATGGGAAATTCCGGCGACGATTCAATTGTGCATGTGGTGGTGGAGCATCCTGAGCGGCGCGCGCAACTCGTTGCTCTGGCGCAGCGCACTCATGGGCGGGCGCGCAGCCATCGACGCCTGGAGGATTTTCTCCTGCACGATGTGCAGTGCATGCGTGGCTGCCTCATCGTGGATGTCGGGCCCGGGTGCGCTCATGAGATCGCGGTGCTCTGGCGGGCGCAACCGGCGGTGCCGGTGATCGTCGTGTCGGCGCCGGCCGATGTGGAAACGGCGGTCGAAGTGATGAAGGAAGGTGCGTTCGATTGCTTCGAATCGACGCTGATCGAGGAGGCAGGGTTCGCGCAGGCGCTTGCCGCAGCGCTGCGGCAGAACTCGGAGAACTGGCAGCAGGTCCGGCGCCACGCCGAACTGCGTGCCCGGCTGGAATCGCTGACAGCGAGGGAGCGCCAGGTGATGTCGCTGCTCGCGCGGGGAACGCTCAACAAGATCATTGCTTCGCGCCTGGGTCTGAGCCGGCGTACGGTGGAGACTCATCGGACGAATGTCATGATCAAGATGCAGGCACAGTCGGTGGCGCAGCTCATCAACATGTCATTGCGGCTCGACTCACCGGAACCGCATCGCACGAGTGCGGTACCGGTCTGGAGGCGCTACGGCGCGTCGCCTCCGTCGGAGAATTCGCAGCCGGCGTGAGCCACCGGGCCCCGCGGCGCCGGTCAGCGCTTGCCGAAGCCGTAGGTCAGGCCGAGCCACGGCCCCTGATAGCCGAAGTCGAACGAGCCGTTCCAGTGGTCCTGCTCGGTATCGATGTCCATCGAGTAGTAGTTGAAGCCGCCGAACACGCTGAAGTGCTCCGTGAAGCCGTACGACAAGGAGGCGCTCAGGTTGTCGAGCGCGCCGTCGATGTCGTCGAATTCGAGACGGAAGATCTGGCCGCGAAGGTTCAACGAGAATTTCGGTGTGATGTGGTAGTTGTAGACGAGACCGAGAACCGGCAGCGGGATGTCGCTGTCGGCTTCCGCGCTCACCGCGCGATCGTTGCTGAGCCGCAGCCCGGCGCCGACTCGCGTGTAGTGGGCGCCGATCTGCCCAAGCAGAAGGTGTTTTTCGCTGGAGACGAACGCGTAGCCGTAACTGAGGCGAAAGACCTCGGTATTGAAATAGGTGTTCAGTGTCGCCTGTGCCGTGAAAGTCTGATCGCCGACGTCGATCGTCCTCTCGATCTCATGCGCGGAGCTGCGTGACAGATCGAAATAGAGAATGTCGATATAGTGCCGCTCGCCGATGCGCATGCCGGCACCCGCGGTGAACAGCGTATCGCGGTCCGACAGTCCGAGGTCGGACTCGAAATCCAGTTGCGTGCCGATGCGCCCGCCGTTGCCGTCGATCCGCACCGATGTATCGATGTCCGGCCAGAAGCCGCCCAGCATGACGAAGAACCGGTTGGACTGGTATTCGCCTTCCGCGAACGCCAGCGTCGGCAACAGCAGGGCAGCGGCAAGCAAGGGAGCTTTCATGGTGGCGGCTCTCGATTTAGTTGAGTGAGCTGATGGATACACTGCGGATGATGGCGGCGACATGCGTATAAAGGGAAGTGCGGAGGCGGCGCACCGGTTACGCTGCTCGTCCCTGCGGTTCACGGGAAGTAACGCACGTAAGTTACCGACTGATACTCGCGGGCGCACCGAAATGAGCGAAGGATGCATGGGCACAATCGGCCGCGGCTTCAGGTGAAGAATGAAACGCGCAGTTCTCGCGGGTGGGGCAATCCTGTTGGCAATGTCTGCCTGGCTGCAGATGCCTGCCGCTGCTCAATCGCAGAGCGGCGCGCCGCCGTCCCAGGCTGCGCCCGCATTCAAGCCGGAGGAACTGGAACAGATCGTCGCACCGATCGCGCTCTATCCGGATGCGCTGCTGGCCCAGGTGTTCATGGCGTCGACCTATCCGCTGGAGATCGTGCAGGCGGC
>CAZBKC010000202.1:0-6291 GCA_964492345.1 uncultured Steroidobacter sp.
CAACCTGTTCGACGAACGCTACTTCCGTGCCCGCACCGGCGAGACGCTCGGCAACCCTCTCGCGCAGGCGTTGCCGGACCGGCGCTGGCAGTTTGCGGTGAAGGCGGAATTCTAGAAAGCCGCTGTCGCGCATTCGCCGGGTAGGGTGACAAAACGTCCCCTCGTCTGTTTCTGCAGGCACTGCCTGCTGGCAGAAACAAGATGGGGAGTTCACATGCAGTCACCAGTTCGTCGGCGTTCCACTTTCCTGGCGCACGCCATTTCAGCTGTGCTGTGGGGTGCGGTCGCAGCGACGCTGCCCGCAAGCCTGTTCGCGCAGGAGTCGGAGGCGGAAAAGGCCGCCGAGAAAGTTGCCGAGGGTGAACCCATTACCGGGAAGGAAGCAGAGGCGCTCGGCGACGATGTCACTGCGCTCAGCGACATCTCGGTCACCGAAGATCCGATGCGCGCGTTCGGCAACGAGCCGTCCGCGTCATCGTTCGGCTTCACCAAGCCGCTGCTCGAGACACCGCGTTCGGTTTCGTTCGTGAGCGAAGAACAGATTCGGCTCTTCGGAATTTCCACTGTCGAAGACCTTACGCGCGTGGTGCCGGGTACCTACACCACCACGCGTTACGGTTTGCAAGGCGGCATCAACGTGCGCGGCGTGTCGGCAGACATGTACTACCGCGGCATGAAACGCCTGCAGATGCAGGGCCACGTGCGTACGGTGCTGTCCGCGATGGACAACATCGAAATCGTCAAAGGTCCGCCGTCGCCGCTGTTCGGCATGGGACGCATCGGCGGCTATGCGAACCTCGATCCGAAGTCGAGCCGTGCGCGCACCGGCAAATACCTCATGCAGCCGTCCGGTTCCTTCCAGGCAACCACCGGCTCGTACGACAAGGGCGAAGTACAGATCGGCACCGGCTTTCCGTTCGCGCTCGGCGAGGAGCGTCCCGGCGGTCTCTACGTGTTCGGCCTGGTCGAGGATTCGAATACCTACGTGAAGCATGTCGAGGCGAAGCAGAAATTCGTCCAGATGACGACGAGCATCGACAACATGGTCGGCCCGTTCCGTCTGGAATTCGGCGGCCAGTTGCAGAACTCCGTGACGTCGGGCGCCTACATGAATCGCGTGACTCAGAACCTGGTCGACAACGGCGAGTACATTCGCGGCAATCCGCTGAAGAATCTCGACCTCGATGCAGACGGCCGCATCGGCTTGCTGGAGCATGCCTTTGCTTCGCCGGTGCGCGGCAATTTCTCGTCGACGAATCTGCCGCTGCGCCAGAGCTGGGCGTTCCCGTTCGCCAACGGAGCCAAGGGTGCGGAGGCCGTGCCCGGCATTCCGGCTGCCATGCTGGCGTACCTGAATTCAGCCGAAGGACTGCAGACTGCCACCTGCCGTGCCGCAGACGTGATGCGCGCCATGCCAGCCGGCGGGCCCGTGCCGCTCAGCGGCGCCTTGCCGATCGGTTTCGTGCTCAACCCGTGCACCGTGAGTGTCGCCCCCGTCGACTGGCGCGGCAACGGCGCGTACGAACGCGAACAGAACGGCGACCAGAAGCTCGGCTACATCGATCTGATCTACGACATCAACCCGGACTTCACGGTCAAGAACCAGTTCTTCTACGACAACATCGATTCGTTCAAGGACTCGTGGCTGCCGTACGGCGAAAACCAGTACATCAAGACGATCGAGAACAAGCTCACGGTCACGAAGAAGGTTCCCTCCGACTGGCTGCCGCAGTGGCTGGACGTCAACACGCTCGGCTCGGTGAACTATCGCCGCACCAGCGGCTGGATCCTCTCGGGCGGCGTTTCCGGCAACGACTACGACTACCGCCAGGACATCCTGTACGACGGCGGCACCGGTACCGGCGGGCACTATCCAAACACCATGTTCTGGACGCAATTCAGCAACGACAGCTACACGACCGGTTCGCCGGGCGAGCGCTACAACGACTCGGTCTACGACGAGAAGGGCGCGGCATTGATGCTGGACATCGACCTGTGGCGCAAAACGAATCTCGTGATGGGCATGCGCTACGACAAGTCGCATGCGGAAGCGCGCGACCGGCGTACGAGCAACCAGACGGTAGGCAATCTGTTCACTCCCGGCACGACCAACGTGCGTCCCGAATCCGATTACGGCACGGCCTGTCAGACGCCGGTCGAAGCCCCGGACAATGCAACCGGCCAGGCGGCAGCGCGCGCTGCGGGGTGCATCGGCTTCCTGTACACGCAGCCGTTCCAGGTGGCCGAAGATACCGACTCCGGCAAGTCCTGGAGCATCAGCTTGTCGCAGCAGCTGCCATGGGGACTGCGTCCATACTTCACTGCGGCCAACTCGAGCCTGACGCTCGACGGTTCCAACAACATCATTGCGGCGTCGACCATCCAGAACGCGACGACGGGTGTCTACAACGGCTTCATCGGCGAAGCGTTCCTGCGCGAGGTCGGCATCAAGGGCAGCTGGCTCGGCGGCAAGCTGCAGGGAGGCGTGGCCGGCTTTCGGCAATCGCGCAACGACGTGACGCAGCCCGACGATCCGACGGCGGGCGCCGACGTCAGTGCAACCGAGGCCGAGGGCATCGAACTCGAAATGAAATGGATGCCGATCAAGGATCTGTTCATTTCGGGATACTGGTCGAAACAGACGCAGGAATATGTGACCGCGCCCGCCAGTTCGACGACGTTCGAAGTCAACGGCCGCCAGGTCGGGTTCGAGGACATCTACGATCCCCTGACCGGCGAACTGCTCTACCCGGCCGAGGCCTTCCTGTACGGCGGCCGCTCGACAACGGCCCTGCCCGCCGGCTCGACCGGCTATCAGGACCGCGTCGGCAATCCGGAAACGCAGGCATCGCTCCAGGCGACCTATCGTCTGCGCAACGGGTTCGGCTTCCTGCTCTCGAGCAACTATTTCTCCGAGGTCTACGCGAACCGCCAGAAGACCCTCCTGCTGCCGGAGGCACTCGTCTACAACGCCGGCGTGACGTGGGACAAGGGCAAGGTGCACGTCAAGGTCAACGGCTACAACTTCACCGATGAACGTTACTTCCGTCCGGCCTCGGGCGACACCAACGGTCAGCTGATCTCGGTAATGCCGGGACGGCGCTGGGAGGCATCGCTCAAAGTGGATTTCTGATCGATGCGGATCACGTTTCTCGGGCATCAGGGCTGGCAGTTCGAAAACCACGGACGCAGCTTCCTGCTCGATCCGATCCTCGAAGAGATCGGCAACGGTGCGGTCAGACTTCCGGTCTGGCCGCACCGCCGTCTGGATTTTGCGCGATTCGAGCCGCTCGACGGCGTGATCATCTCGCATGAACACGCCGATCATTTCTCGCTCGAAACGCTGGCCGCGCTGCCGCGGCGCTGTCGCATCTACATTCCCGATCTGGCGTCGGCTGCGATGGACGCGACGATCCGCGAACTCGGTTTCCAGGTCGAACGATTTCCGGCGCTGCAGGCCTTCATGCTGGGCGGGATGCGTGTCACGCCTCTGCCCGGGCTGTACAACATGCTGGAGCCGGATACGTATGCGCTGCTGATAGAGGACGAACTGGGATCGAGCTTTCTCACCAGCATCGACACCATTGCGCATCCCGATGTGTTCGCCTGGCTCGCGCAGCGTTGCCCGCAACGCACGCTCGACAATCTCACCAACAACTTCGTCGAATCCCGTCAGCGGCTGGTCAGCGATCCGTCGGCCCACACCGGTTCGCGTGCCACAGTCGTCGGCAACATGATCGATTTCACGCAGAAGTTCGCGCCGCGTCGTGCGGTGGTAAGCGGTCAGGGCTGGAGCTTCAAGGACAGCAAGTCGCATCTCAACCATGCCTTCTTCAGCGTCGACAATGCCTGGCTGACCAAAACCGCGCGCGAGCTTGCGCCGCAGGTGGAATGGTTCGAAGGCGTGCCCGGTCTGCGTTTCACGTTGCGTGGCCTGGATATCGCTGTGGACCACGTTGCCGTCATCGGTCCCGTGCAACGCCCGAGTCGCGAGTTCATGCCCGCCTGCGTACGTGTGCCGGAGCCGTTCGCGGCCTGGACGGGCATCGACGAGATACCCGCTGAACGCGTCTCGAAGGTTCGCGATTTCATTCGCGACAGCTTCGGGCAGATTCTGTCGGCACACGCGCCCAAACTCATGGAAGCGCTGTATTACCTGAAATTCCAGCATCCCGCGGAGCTGTCGCCGACGCTGGCGATTCATGCTCGCAACGGCACGGCGCGCACGATCTTCGAATTCGGCTACGGCCAGGCCTGTTTTCGCGAAGTGACGCGCCCGACCCGGCCGGCGGCGGCCGGCTTCGAGATCTGGGCCGCCGATCTCGAACTGCTGCTGGGTGCGGAGGAGGAAGTATTCCTCGTCTATGAAAGTGCGGTGCGACCGTGGAGCTACGTGCCGGCGCTGCTCGCAGAGTCGATGTTGATCGAATGCTTCATGTGGTTCACGCCGCGCTTCCGTCCCGCCGAATTTCTCGCCTTCTATCGATCCCGGATCGCCCAGCTGCGTACGCGTTCGTCATCGGCCGCCTGATTGCGCGGCCGAGGTGGGGGAGGCGAGCGACGGATCGTCTGACTCGTACATGCGGGTTTAATGGAGCTGCGGGCATCCGCAGCCAGCAGCCCGGCTTCAACAATCAACATTGCATGGAGAAGCGCCGTCATGCGCCCGAGTCCTCGTCTTCTCGCCTGCGTCTGTGCCGTGCTCGCCGGCGTCGCTCTCGAAGCACAGGCCGATGCTGTCCTGTTCGATCTGTCGTCGGCGACGACTGCGGATATCCAGACGGCGATGGACAAAGGAGCGCTGAGTGCGGAGAAGCTCACGACGCTGTACCTCGAACGCATCGAGGCCTACGACAAGAAGGGCCCTGCCATCAATGCAGTGATCCTGCTCAACCCCAAGGCGCTGGAGACTGCCAGGGCGCTCGATGCCGAACGCAAGGCCAAAGGTCCGCGTTCGAAGCTGCACGGCGTGCCCATCGTGCTCAAGGACAACTTCGACACCTACGATCTTCCGACCACGGCCGGTTCGCAGATGCTGGCAGGGTCGATTCCTCCCGACGATGCCTTCGTCGTGAAGAAGTTGCGCGATGCCGGCGCCATCATTCTGGCGAAGGTCAACCTCAGTGAATTCGCCGGCGGTGGCGGCAGCGTCAGCGGAGCCACCGATCCCGCCGTTCTCAAGGCGGGCGCGATTCCCAACGGCTTCAGCTCCATGGGTTTGCAGACCCACAATCCGCACGATCTGACGCGCGGCCCCGCCGGATCGAGCGGCGGTACCGGTGCTGCCATCGCGGCGGATTTCGCGCAACTCGGTCTGGGCACCGACACTGGCGGTTCGATACGCGGACCGTCGGCGGCGAACGGCATCGTGGGACTGAAGCCGACGCATGGCCTGATGAGCCGCGACGGCATCGTGCCTCTCGCACTCACTTTCGATACCGGCGGTCCGATGGCGCGCAGCGTCTACGACGTGGCGGTGTCGCTGGGCGTCATGACGGGCGTGGATCCTGCGGATGCGGCGACCAGCAAGAGCGCGGGAAAGTTCGACACCGACTACACCAGGTATCTGAAGGACGACGCACTGACCGGCGCGCGCATCGGCGTCGCTCGCGACTTCATGGGCAGGAACCCGGAAACGGATCGCATCATGGAATCGGCCATCGCCACGCTCAGGAAGCAGGGCGCCGTCATCGTCGATCCGATTGCCTATCCCGAGTATCTCCTGCAGGGCAAGCAGGGCCTGTCGACGCTGATCATGGCGTCGGAGTTCAAGGCGCAGATCGCCGACTACCTCAAGACCACCGCGCCCGAGTATCCGAAGACGCTCGACGATCTCATCGCGCGCGCGAACGATCCGAAGAGCGGCTATCGCAGTGCCGGCAAGGCGTATGGCCTCAAATACACCGCATCGATCGCGCTGGACCTGAACGATCCGGTGTATATCGCCGCGAAGAACCAGGGTCTCGCGATGACGACGGCCACTGTCGATGCGCTGTTCGCCAAGTACAAACTTGACGCCATCGTTTACCCGACCTCGCCGCAGCCCGTTGCGCTGATTGCGCCGCCGGACGGTGCGCCGCGCGCGCCGACCGGTTCCGCCACGAACATCGCCAACCAGACCGGCTATCCCGACCTCATTGTGCCGGCAGGCATGACGACGGAAGGATTGCCCGTGACGATTTCCTTCTTCGGCAAGGCCTTCACCGAAGGCAAGTTGCTCGGCTACGGCTACGACTTCGAACGGGCCACGCATGCGCGCGTCCTGCCGAAGGCCACGCCACCGCTGTCGGG
>CAZBKC010000203.1:0-6289 GCA_964492345.1 uncultured Steroidobacter sp.
GTTCCACGGCAGCGCGGCGGGCGTGCAGGAACAGGCTGGTGCGGTACAGGAGATCGCCAAGGAGCACGGCGGCGAGGCGTTCGAGTGGGCGACGACGCCCGAAGATCGCACCCGACTGTGGACTGCGCGGCACCGCGCGTACTTCGCGGCGCTGCAGATGCGCCCGGGCTGCCGCTGTCAGAGCACCGACACCTGCGTGCCGATCTCCAGCCTGGCCGAGAGCATCGACGAATCGATTGCCGAGGCCGAGGCCGCCGGCATCCCGTATTGGGTGGTCGGCCATGTGGGCGACGGCAACTTCCACCTGAGCTGGCTGCTCGACCCGGACGATCCGGTCGAGCAGGCGACCGTCGAGCGGCTGAGTGCGCAGATGGTGCAGCGCGCGCTTCGCCTCGAAGGCACCTGCACCGGCGAACATGGCATCGGGCTGCACAAGATGGGCTACCTCGTCGACGAGGCCGGCGTCGGCGGCGTGAACCTGATGCGCCAGATCAAGCAGGCGCTCGACCCGAGGAACGTCATGAACCCTGGCAAGGTCTTCGTGACCTAGGCTAGTGTAATGAGTCACTCTCGAGTGAACTTGAGGCTTTGCCGCATCTCCAATGCTCTACTTCGACACAGCGCGGAGAGAGCGAGTGCAAGTTGTCCCCGAGATTGTTCTGACGCGACGAGCGAGCCGAGTTGACGCAGCTGGTTCGCTCCAAGCGCACCAGTGTGAGGCTGTCGCAGCGTGCGCGCATCGTGCTTCTGGCAGCGCAAGGAATGCAGAACGAGGACATCGCCGTGCAGTTGGACATAGGCCGAGTGCAGGTCTCGCGATGGCGCGAACGCTTCGCCGAGTCCTGGTTTGCGGGCATCGAGCGCGACCTGCCGCGCGGGGCGCCACCGGTCACGGTCGATGTGGCGCGCCTGGTGGAGCTGACCACCCAGAGCAAGCCCGAGGCGGCCACGCACTGGAGCACGCGCACGATGGCTGCCGAGTTGGGTATCAGCGCCGCGAGCTCGCGCCACTGGCGCAAGAACGGCCTGAAGCCACACCTCGTGCGCGGCTTCAAGGTCTCGCGCAACCCGCAGCTTCTCGAGAAGCTCGAAGACATCGTGGGCCTGTGCCTGTCCCCGCCCGAGCACGCGATGGTGCTGTGCTGCGACGAAAAGAGCCCGATCTGGCGCAGGAACTTCAGCCACTCGGCTTGGTTGTGGCGCGGCAGGCCAAGCCCTCGACCCGCGAACGTGGCCGCCATCGCCGCGCTTCGAGGCATCGGCAGACGCGAGGTCGCCGTCCGATTGGAATCGCTCAAGCAGGCCGTGTGAGCCCAGCCAGCCTGCTGCCGACAGCCGAGAGAGTGGCCCCGTGAGCCTTTTCCTTCGCCGTGAAGCACCGGGCGACGTCGAAGCCATCTCGCGTGTCACCGAGGCGGCATTCCGCGACGCGCCCCACTCCAGCCACACCGAACAGCACATCGTCAACGCTCTGCGCCGGCGCGGCCAACTCATCGCCTCACTGGTTGCCGTGGATGGCGACGCCATCGTCGGCCACGTCGCCATCTCACCGGTCTCGATTTCAACTGACGCCACGGGGTGGTTCGGCCTGGGTCCCATCTCTGTCGCGCCAGACCGCCAGCGCCGCGGTATCGGCTCTGCTTTGGTGCTGGAAGCTCTGGTAGAACTGCGCCGCCTGGGCGGTCGTGGCTGCGTGCTGTTAGGCGAGCCCGCTTACTACGGCGGTTTTGGGTTCAAGCACGAGCCGAGTCTGGTGCTCCCTGGCGTCCCGCCGGAATACTTCCAGGTGCTGTCGTTCGACGGCGCGGTACCTGCTGGCACGGTGACCTACGACGACGCATTCACAGCCACTGCGTAGGCTCAACCTTCGTTGCCCTCATATCAGGCGAGCCCGAAGCGGACTCCCGAGCGATGGCACCGGCGCCCTGCAGCGCGGCAAGAAGAGAACATGCGTGGGGTCAAAGTCAATCCGGTCCTGGACAGGCCCTACGTGAACTGGGCTGTCCGGCAGGCCGCCGCGCTCGCGGCAATAGCCGCTCCGACCGCGCGATCCCCCTTCGCCCATCGGATCAGCCTCCTGGCCAACTTCCTTGCCGGCAGCGTGTACCTCCAGGTGCAGGTGCGGCACGGCATCGTGCGCTCGGAGTTCATGCTGGTGTTCTGCCTGCGCCTGGCCGGCGACTGACCGCGCAGCAGGTGCGCGACATCACCGGCCGGCCCAAGAACAGCGCCAGCCTCGCCGTCAACGCGATGCTCGAGCGCGGCAACGTGGTGCGCGACGCCGACCCGGCCGACGCGCGCCGCGGGTTGCTCACGCTGACGCGACGCGGACGCGAGCTGCGCGACGCAGCGATCCTACTGTTTCGCGAGCGCGAGGCGGCGATGCTGGCGCCGCTCAGGCGCGCGAGCGCGAAACACTCGATCGCCTGCTCGCCAGGCTGGTGCAGTGCGACGACGCGTGGGCCGAGGTCGGCGATTTCGAGAGCTGACGCGGCTCGCCGCGTGCAGGGCAGCGGGGCGAGGCGCGTGCGCATTGTGGGCTGCGTGCCCTCAGATTCGTCGACCGGCACCCTTCCAGTAGCCGTCGCGAATCACCTTCTTCAGCACCTTGCCAGCTGCGCTTAGCGGCAGCGCGTCCCAGAGCTCGACGCACTTCGGGGCCTTGACGCTTCCCAGCTGCCGTTTGGCGAACTCGATCAGCTCAGCCTCGCTCGCAGCCTGGCCTGGCTTAAGTACCACGATTGCCGTCACGGCCTCGCCCCACTTCTCGTCGGGCACGCCGATCACGGCGCAGTCGAGTACCGCCGGGTGGCTCGCCAGCGCCTGCTCCACCTCGGTCGAGTAGACGTTGAAGCCACCCGTGATGATCATGTCCTTGTTGCGGTCGACGATAAACAGGTAGCCATCGTCGTCCTGGTAGCCAATGTCGCCGGTGTGATGCCACCCGAAGCGCGACACCTCGGCGGTGGCGGCCTCGTCCCGGTAGTAGCCCCGCATCACCAGGCCGCCGCGCACGACGACCTCGCCACGATCGCCTGCAGGCAGCAGGCGCCCTTGCTCATCCATGATCGCCACGCGCGTGTGCAGCGAGGGCCGCCCGCAGCTGCCGAGCAGGCGCTCGTCGATCACACCGTCGCGCACCAGCTCCCAAGGCGGCAGACACGTGCACGTGGCCGGCGCCTCGACCTGCCCGTACATCGAACTCATGACTGGACCGAACACCTCGATCGCCTCGCGCAGCTTGGCCGTCGACATCGGAGCCGCGGTGTAGAAGAAGTATTCGAGCGAGGAGTAGTCGTGGCGTCGCACTTCGGGATGTGCGAGCAGCGAATAGATCGCCGTTGGCGGCAGGAACAGGGTCGTCACGCGGTGACGCTCGATGGCCACCATCACCGCCTGTGCATCGAATCCCGGCAGGATCACGACGCTGGCTGCGGCCGCCATCAGCACGATGCCGAACGTGCCCGCAGCGTGCGTCATCGGCGCCACCACGAGGTAGACCGGCGGCCTGCGCACCGGGAAGGCCGCATGAAAATTGGCCACGAAAGTTTGCCAGGTACGGTGCGTCCACATTACACCCTTGGGACGCCCGGTAGTTCCGCCGGTGCCCGAAATCGTCGCCAGGGCGTCGGGCCCGGCTCCGCGTTCCGGGCTCGGACCCGACCGACCGCTGATCCACGCTTCGAGATCGTGCGCCCCGACAGCAGGCTGGTCGATGCAGACGCAGTTGCCGAGCCCAGGGCACTGCGCGCGGATCACGGCAACCTGGTCCGCCAGCGCGCTGTGAAAGAAGAGGACCGTGACATCCAGGCGGCCGATCAGGTACGCATTCTCGGCCGCCGCATTGCGAATGCTCACCGGCACCCAGGCCCCCTCGGCGCGCAAGATGCCGAGCACGCACTCGAACGCGACGGCCCCGTTCGGCGCCAATACGGCCGCCTTGTGCTCGACATTGAAACCCGCGCTGATCAGCGCATTGGCGATGCAATGCGAACGTTGCTCGACCTCGCGGTACGTTTTCGTGACCTCGCAGTCGATCAGGCAGGCACGATCGGGGTAAGCCCGTGCGCCACGGTCGAAGTAGTCGATCACGCGCACGGTCTCAGCTCCCCCGCAGGAT
The DNA here is from genome assembly GCA_964492345.1 of uncultured Steroidobacter sp. GTDB lineage: Bacteria > Pseudomonadota > Gammaproteobacteria > Steroidobacterales > Steroidobacteraceae > Steroidobacter. Next base: position 4,121 of record CAZBKC010000203.1, read on the forward strand.
GGTGACGCAGGTGATCGCCTCTTCGACGCCGAGAATGCCGCCGGAGTTCTGCGCCACACCGATGCGCGCGCCGGCGACCTGGCGTGCACCGGCGTCGCCGCGCAGTTGCATCACGATCTCGTGGATCTGGCCCAACCCGGTTGCCCCCAGGGGATGGCCCTTGGACTGCAGGCCACCCGAGGTGTTGACCGGAATGCGACCGCCCAGTGCAGTGGCGCCGGACTCCGCCAGCGCGCCACCCGCCCCGATCGGGCACAGGCCGAGCGCTTCGGTTTCGATGATTTCGCCCGCGGCGCTGGCGTCATGCGTTTCGGCCAGCGACACGTCCCTCGGCCCGATCGCTGCGTACTCGTAGGCCTCCAGCGCTGCCAGGCGCGTCAGGTGGTTCTCGTAGTCGCCGGCGTCGCGGTCGCTGCCGCCGCGCAGCGCGCAGGCCAGCATGCGCACCGGTCGCGCGTGCGCGAGGCGGGCGAGCCCGCGCCGCGAGCACACGATCGCCGCCGCAGCGCCGTCGCTGATCGGTGCGCACATCGGCACCGTGAGCGGCCACGCCACGGTACGGGACGCGAGGACCTCCTGGACCGACAGATCGGTCCGGTACTGGGCCAGCGGGTTGTGCACCGAGTGGCGATGGTTCTTCGCCGAGACGGCCGCGAGCTGCCTCTGCGTCGTGCCGAATGCCTTCATGTGCATCCGCGCCCACGCCGCGTAGCACTCCATCAGCACGCTCTGCGCCTCTGCCCCGGACGAGCCCGACGGCGCTTCGGCCAGGCGGTCGCGGTACCGGTCCAGGAAGGCATGCGCCTCGCGCACGTCGAGCGGCTGGTTGAAGAGTGCAAAGCGCGCGGCCCGGTCCTCGCTGTGGAGTTTTTCGACGCCGACCGCCAGCACCATATCGGCCACGCCATGGTGCACGTAGTTCCAGGCCAGATTCAGGGCCGAGCTGCTGCTGGCGCATGCATTCTCCAGGTTGAACACCGGGGCCGCCTGCACGCCGAGCGGACGCAGTGCGAACTGGCCGCGCACCACGTGCTGGTTGGCAGTGACCCCCTGCGCCACGGTCGCATAGAACGCCGTCTCCAGGTCCGCGGGCCGCGCGCCGCAGTCGGCGAGCGCCTCGCGCACCGCGTCTTGTGCCAGTTCGATGTGCGAGCGTCCGCTGTGACGTCCGAAAGCCGTCATGCCGACACCGGCGATGAAGACATCGCTTGCGCTCATCGCATCAGACTCGGCAGCCAGAGGCTGATCGCCGGAAAGGCGACGAGCAATGCGAGACGGACAATGTCGACCGCCACGAAGGGCAGCACGCCGCGGAACACGGTGGCCGTCGGCACCTGAGGCAACAGCGTCGCCAACACGAACAGGTTCATGCCCACCGGCGGGCTGATGAGTCCGATTTCGATCACGACGACAACCAATATCCCGAACCAGATGGGGTCCAGTCCCAGGTGGACGATGATGGGGAAGAACACCGGCAACGTCAGCAGTACCATCGACAGCTCCTCCATCGCGGTACCGAGCACGATGTAGATGGCCATGATTGCGCCGACGACCAGCAGCGGGTGCAGCCCCAGGCGCGTGACGAGGTTCTGCAGGTCGGCCGGCATGCTCGTCACGTTGACGAACTGGGCGAACATCTGCGCAGCGATCAAGATCGTGAACAGCATCGATGTCGTTCGCGCGCTCTCGACGAGCGCTTCGAACAGGTCGCTGCGGCTCAAGCGGCGCCGCCACAGGGCGATGGCAAGCGCCCCGGCGGCGCCCATGCCGGCGCCCTCGGTGGCGGTGAACATGCCGCCGTAGATGCCGCCCATCACGAAAGCAAACAGCACCAGCACGCTCCACACGCCGCGCAGCGCCGCCCATCGCTCTCGCCAGTCGCGACGCGGCCCGCGCGGTCCGGCGTCGGGGTCGTGCCAGCATGTGATGGCCACTGCCAGACAGAGCAACAACGCCGCCAGCACGCCGGGCACCACGCCGGCAGCGAACAGCTTGCCGATGTGGGTCTCCGTGAAGATGCCGTAGATGATCAGGACCGTCGACGGCGGGATCAGGATGCCGAGCGTGCCGCCCGCGGCGATCGCGCCGGTCGAGAGCCGGTCCGAGTACCCGAGTTCGCGCATCGACGGATACGCCACCTTGGCCACGGCGGCGACGATGGCCAAGGTG
>CAZBKC010000204.1:0-3143 GCA_964492345.1 uncultured Steroidobacter sp.
TCGTCATTTTCGATCCAGCCCGCCGCCATGGCATCGTTGCGGCGGTTCGCGGTCCTGTTCCTGGGGCTCGTCGCTGCGCACTCTGCGCTCGCGCAGAGCTCGAATCGCCTCGAAGACATCCGGGCGACTGTGACTGCCGGCAACAAGGTGGAACTGACGCTGCGGCTCAGCGACACCGCCCCGCAGCCGTTGACGTTCACTGTCGACAATCCCGCGCGTATCGCGCTGGATCTGCCTGATACCTCGGTCGCCATGACCTCGCGGCGGATCGATGTGAAACAGGGCGCACTGGATACGGTGAACGTCGCGGAAGCCAACGGTCGTACACGCGTCGTCCTGAACGTCGACAGCCTCGTTCCCTACGAGACCCGGGTACAGGGTAATTCGATTGTCGTCACGCTGGGCGCAGGCCGCGGCGGTTCGGTGAGCGCGGAATCGAGCGCGGTGGCGATGTCTTCGGCGCGCACATCGGCGGCACCGGTGTCCGGCATCCGTTCCGTCAACAATATCGATTTCCGTCGCGGCAGCGACGGTTCCGGACGTGTCATCGTCGAACTCACCGATGCGAAAGTCCCCGCAGACCTGCGACAGGAAGGCGGACGCATCGTCGTGAACTTCGCCAAGACCACGTTGCCCGAATCGCTGATGCAGCGCCTGGATGTGGTGGATTTCGCCACGCCGGTGAACTCCGTCGATGCCATGCGCGTCGGCGACGGCACGCGTCTGGTCATCGCTGCGAAGGGCGACTATGAACAGCTCGCTTATCAATCCGACAACATCTACACGATCGAAATCAAGCCGATCGTCAAGCTGCCGCCCGAGCTTCAGGACAGGAAGGAATACACGGGCGAGCGCCTGACCCTCAACTTCCAGGACATCGAAACCCGCGCCGTGCTGCAGCTCCTCGCTGACACCAGCGGTCAGAATATGGTCATCGCCGACACGGTCGGTGGCAACGTTACGCTGCGCCTGCAGAACGTTCCCTGGGACCAGGCTCTCGATGTCGTCATGCGCAACAAGGGCCTGGACATGCGCACGGAAGGCAATGTGATGCTGATCGGCCCGGCGGCAGAGATCGCGGCGCGCGAAAAGCAGTTGCTTGCCGCACGCCAGGAAGTACAGGAACTCGCGCCGCTGCGCAGCGAATTCCTGCAGGTGAACTACGCGAAGGCCGCGGATCTGGCTGCGCTGGTCAAGTCCGGCAACAACAATTCACTGCTTTCCCCGCGTGGCAGCGTCGCCATCGACGAGCGTACCAATACGCTGCTGCTGCAGGACACGTCGGATCGTCTCGCCGATATTCGCCGCCTGGTTGCCACGCTGGATATTCCCGTGCGTCAGGTCCGCATCGAAGCTCGTATCGTGATCGTGAGCGACGACTTCAGTCGCGAGCTCGGTGTGCGTTTTGGCGTCAACGCGACGTCCGACGTGAGCAGTGGTCAGGGCTACATGACAGGCAGGGGCGTGGACTTCGAGAATGTCTCGTTGCTCCCCGGGGTCAACAATACGCCTGTGCCGTTCGATGTGGGCGAGGCCGTGAGTCGCTACATGGTCAATCTGCCGGCCGCGAATCCGGCAGGCGCTCTCGCTCTGACCTTCCTCGACAACGACTTCATCGTCGACCTCGAACTCTCGGCCGCGCAGTTCGAAGGTCGTGGTGAAATCGTCTCCCAGCCGACCCTCGTCACTGCCAACCAGCGTGAGGCGTCGATCGAGCAGGGCGTCGAAATTCCGTACCAGGAATCGTCGTCGAGCGGTGCAACGACTACGAGCTTCAAGAAGGCTGTGCTGAGCTTGAAAGTCACCCCGCAGATCACGCCGGACAATCGGGTGATTCTGGATCTGGTCGTGTCCAAGGACAGTGTGGGCCAGGTCGTTCCGAGCGCCACCGGGGGCTTCGTTCCCAGCATCGATACCCGCGAAATCACCACGCAGGTGCTCGTGAATGACGGGCAGACCGTGGTGCTGGGCGGCATCCTGGAAACGGAACGTCGCGATGCCGAGAACAAGGTACCGTTCCTGGGTGACATTCCTGGTCTGGGTTACCTGTTCAAGTCCACCAGCAAGACCGACAACAAGGACGAACTGCTGATCTTCGTGACACCGCGCATCCTGCGCGAGGGCTCGAACCTGTACTGATTTGCCACCGGCAAGTCGTTGGACAGACAATAAGCGGCCGCAGTGATGCGGCCGTTTTTGTTTCGTATGTCCAATTCTCCTCAAAACGTCTATCTCATCGGCCCCATGGGCTCCGGCAAGACCGCGGTCGGCAAGCAGCTGGCGCGGATGCTGCGCCTGTCGTTCTACGACAGCGACGTCGAGATCGAACGGCGCACCGGCGTCGATATTCCCTACATTTTCGAAAAGGAAGGCGAAGCGGGGTTCCGCGAACGGGAGCGCGATGTCATTCATGCGCTGACCGACCTGGAGAATGTGGTCATGGCCACCGGCGGGGGCGCCGTGTTGCTGGAGGAAAACCGCACCAGGCTGTCGCAACGGGGCAGGGTGGTCTACCTGAAAACCGGGGTGGCGCAGCAGTTGGAGCGCACGCGCAACGGTCGTCAGCGGCCACTGCTCTACACCGACGATCCCGAAGCGAAGCTGCGCGAACTCATGGCCCGGCGCGCACCCCTGTACGAGTCCATCGCCGCAGTCACGGTGGCAACGGATGGACGCCACGTTCGTGCAGTCGCCGACGAAATCCTGCAACTGTTGCGCGACCCGGTGGCTTCGTGATGTTCACTGAACGGGTCGATATCGAACTGGGCGAGCGCAGCTACCCGATCCTCATCGGTCCCGGTCTGCTGCGTGACGGTGTCCTGCTGCAGTCCCATATCAAGGCGCGCGACGTTCTGATCGTCACCAACGAGACCATTGCGCCGCTCTACCTGCAGGCGGTCACTGCGGCGCTCGGCCAGCGGCGCATCGGCTCGGTGATCCTGCCCGACGGCGAGGAATACAAGACGCTCGATTCCTACGCCCGCATCCTCGATGCGCTGGTCCAGGCCAGGATGAATCGCGATGCGGCCGTCGTCGCACTCGGCGGTGGCGTGATCGGTGACATGGCCGGATTCGCCGCGGCGAGCTATCAACGCGGTATCGACTACATCCAGGTGCCCACCACCCTGCTGGCGCAGGTGGAT
>CAZBKC010000204.1:3153-6273 GCA_964492345.1 uncultured Steroidobacter sp.
GTGGATTCCTCGGTTGGCGGCAAGACCGCAGTGAACCATCCGCAGGCGAAGAACATGATCGGCGCGTTCTACCAGCCGCGCTGCGTGATCGCCGATACAGACACGCTCGCGACACTGCCGGATCGCGAGTATCGCGCCGGTCTCGCGGAGGTCGTGAAATACGGTCTCATCTACGATGCCGCGTTCTTCGACTGGCTGGAATCCAATGCGCAGGCGCTCGCTGCGCGGAGCGCTGCCTCAGTCATGTACGCGATCAAACGCTCGTGCGAAATCAAGGCAGCGGTCGTCGGCGTCGACGAGCGCGAACAGGGATTGCGTGCCATTCTCAATCTCGGTCACACCTTCGGCCATGCGATCGAAACGGCAACCGGCTACGGCACCTGGCTGCACGGCGAAGCGATTGCTGCGGGGATGGTCATGGCGGCCGACATGTCGACACGGCTGGGCTGGCTGCCGGCGGCCGACCGTGATCGTGCCCGCACGTTGCTTGCCCGCTTCGGGTTGCCAGTCGAGTCACCGCATATCGGTGCCGCGCGCGGACTGGAACTGATGGGGATGGACAAGAAAGTGCTCGATCGCAAATTGCGGCTGGTGCTCATGCGAAGACTGGGGCAGGCCGACATCGTCGGGGACTATCCTGCCGACGCGCTGAACGCTACGCTGCAGCAGCATTTTGGCAACTAGCATGTTGCAGCCACGTCGCACACGGTGATGTATCGATGAGTATTTCATCGCAGGCTGGCGAGTGGGGACTGTGGCCCAGAGATAGACAGAGGATTCTTGTTCTTCCTACAGCCTCATCGCTGCGGAGCGGCGAATGAACCTGGCTGCCTGGGCTGCGACCGACGAGAAGTCGCGCGGACGGTGTTTCCCCGAACCGGCGCCGACTTTTCGCGGCGAGTTCCAGCGCGACCGCGACCGCATCATTCATTCCACGGCGTTCCGGCGACTGGTCTACAAGACCCAGGTCTTCGTCAATCACGAGGGCGATCTGTATCGCACGCGACTGACCCATTCGATCGAGGTCGCGCAGATCGCGCGTACCATCGCCCGCGCCTTGCAGCTCAACGAGACTCTCGCCGAGGCGATCTGCCTCGCCCACGATCTCGGCCACACGCCGTTCGGTCATGCCGGCCAGGACGCATTGAACGATTGCATGAAGCCTTACGGCGGCTTCGAGCACAACCTGCAATCGCTGCGCGTCGTGGACGAACTCGAAGAGCGTTATGCCGCGTTTCCCGGCCTGAATCTGACTTTCGAAACCCGCGAGGGAATTCTCAAGCACTGCTCGCCCAACAATGCGCGACAGCTTGGCGAACTGGGAGAGCGTTTCCTGCGACGCGAGCAGCCCTCGCTCGAAGCACAGATCGCCAATCTGGCGGACGAAATCGCCTACAACAATCACGATCTCGACGACGGCCTGCGGGCGGGATTGCTGACCATCGAAGAACTGCGCGAAGTACCGCTATTCCGTCGCCAGCACGAGGTCGTGCTGACCACGTTCCCCGAGGTCAGCGGCCGCCGCCTCATCCACGAAGTCGTCCGACGCATGATCAACTACGTCGTCACCGACCTCATCGAGACATCCGCGGCGGCGATTGCCGAAGCCTCGCCGGCGGATGTCGACGCGGTCCGCAGGCATGACAGCAGCCTGATCCAGTTCAGTGATCCCGTCCGTTCGGAACATCTCGAACTCAAGCGCCATCTGCGCGACCACGTCTATCGTCACTATCGCGTGCTGCGCATGACGAACAAGGCGAGCACGGTGATCCGCGGTCTGTTCGAAACCTTCTTCGAACGTCCGGAATTGCTGCCGACGGAACACTTCGAATCGGCGCGGGACCTGGAATCGCAGGCTGGCGAAATGGGACGCGCACGGGCTGTTGCCGACTACATCGCCGGCATGACCGACCGCTACGCGATCACGGAGTACGAACGCCTGTTCGATCCGGCGAAAAGATCATGAAGCGGATAGCGGATGGCGGATGGCGGATGGTCAGAACGGAAGTGCATCCGCGCCCCGGAGATGACGACGCTTCATTCACCATTCGACGCCCGCCGGCATCGCTTACCTTCTTATGAAGAACGACCTGTTCCTGCGCGCACTGCTGCGCCTGCCCGTCGATCGCACACCCGTATGGATGATGCGTCAGGCAGGCCGCTATCTTCCCGAGTACCGCGCGACGCGCGCCCGCGCCGGCAGCTTCCTGAATCTCTGCATGACGCCGGAACTGGCCTGCGAAGTCACGTTGCAACCGCTGGCACGCTACCGGCTCGATGCGGCGATCCTGTTCTCCGACATCCTGACCATTCCACACGCGCTCGGCCTGGGCCTGCAGTTCGAGACAGGCGAGGGACCGAAGATCGAACGACCGGTCCGCTCCGCCGCCGATGTGGCGCGGCTTGCGGTGCCCGATCCCGCCACGCAATTGCGCTATGTGCTGGATGCCGTGAGCCTGATCCGCCGCGAACTCGCCGGCCGCGTCCCGCTGATCGGCTTTGCCGGCAGCCCGTGGACGGTGGGCACCTATGTCGTCGAGGGCGGCAGCTCACGCGACTTCGCCCGTATCAAAGGCATGATGTTCGATGAGCCGCAGACGCTGCATCGCCTGCTGCAACTGCTCGCGGATGCGACGCGCATCTACCTCAACGCACAGATCGAAGCCGGCGCACAGGCCGTGATGATCTTCGACACCTGGGGCGGCGCGCTCGCGCCCGCACAGTATCGCGAGTTCTCGCTGCACTACATGGCAGCCATCGTGGACGGATTGATACGCGAACGGGAAGGCCGTCGCGTACCGGTCATCCTGTTCACGAAGGGCGGCGGCGCATGGTTGAGCGAAATGGCGAAAGTGGACTGCGATGCTCTCGGTGTCGACTGGACCACGGATCTCGCCGATGCGCGCAAGGCAGTGAACGATCGGAAGGCACTGCAGGGCAATCTCGATCCCAGCGTGCTCTACGCCTCACCCGACCGCATCCGCGAACATGTGGGACGCGTGCTCGCCAGCTACGGCAAAGGCCACGGCCACGTGTTCAATCTCGGCCACGGTATCCATCCTGCCGTCAATCCCGATCATGCCGGCGCGATGATAGACGCCGTCCACGAACTCAGCCCGG
>CAZBKC010000205.1:0-6270 GCA_964492345.1 uncultured Steroidobacter sp.
GGTTGGACCACGGTTGTGATTGATCGGGTAAGCATGTCCCTTCTGACTAACCGCCAACCGCCAACCGCTTCTTCCTTCACAGCCACCCCTTGCGCTTGAACAGCGCATACGTGACTCCCATGGAGGCGAGCATCAGGCCGAGGGAAAAGAAAAAATTGCTGTAGTTGCCAGGGAAGTTCGGCAGCAGATGGAAGTTCATGCCGTAGATGCTGGCGATCAGCGTGGGCGGCATGAACATCACCGCGGCGACCGAGAAGATCTTGATGATGTTGTTCTGTTCGACATTGATCAGGCCCAGCGTCGCTTCCAGCAGGAAGGACACCTTGGAGCCGAGGAAGCTCGCGTGATCCGACAGCGACGTCACGTCGCGGCTGATCGAACGGAAGCGGCCGCGTTGTTCCTGGGTCATTTCCAGCAACCCGGTCTGCTGCACGAACATCACCAGACGCCCGAGGCTGACGAGACTCTCGCGCGCCTTCGAGTTCAGTTCGCCGTTGAACCCGATCCGCTCGATCAGTCCGCGCAGATCGCGACTCGTGGGTGTGGCGCCGCTCTGACCGTTGATCACGAAGATGGTGCCCGACACCTGGTCGAGATCGTTGCCGGCACGTTCGAGGATGTCGGCGATGCGCTCGATGAAGGCTTCGATGAGTCCCGCGAGGATGGCCAGCGACGACTGGCAGGAATTGGGATGCTTTTCCGCGTAGGAAATGAACTGCTGGAAGGGTTTGGTATCGACGTACCGATTCGTGATCAGGCGACCGTTGGCCAGGATGAAGGTCACGGCGCCTGTCTCCGGGCGTGCGGTGTCGAGCTTGGCCGCGACCGTGGCCGTCATGTAGAGCGCGCCGTTGTCCTCGTAGAGACGATTCGACGTCTCGATCTCCTTCATCTCCTCGCGGGTCGGCACCTCCACGGCGAGCAGGTTCTCGACCACCTTTTCCTCTTCGAGTGTCGGTTCAAGCAGATCGATCCAGACAACATCTGCGGGGACGATCGCCTGTCCCGAGGTGTCGAGGCTGGTCAATCCCTGCGGGCCGGAGGCGAAGACTTTCAGCATGAGGCGCGTAGCTGGATGCCGGAAGAGAAGGGCGTGTGTCAGTCTACGCGCCGCGCGATGTCCCGTCCGTGGGAATCGCGTATCAACCCCCGTGTTCGGAGGCGGCGAGTTCGCCGATCAGCGAGAACAGCTGCGGTTCGCCGCCGGCCATGCCTACGTCGGTTTTGTACTTGCCATTGACGATGACGGCGGGTACGGACTCGATGCGGTAGCGCCGATTCAGGAAGTCGGCACGCTGCAGTCTGCTTTCCACAGAGAACGACGAGAACGCCTTCTGGAATTCGTCGCTGCTGACGCCGTGCTCGCGGAAGAACGCAGTGATCTTGTCGACCGTGTTGAGCTGGTTTCCGCCGATGTTGATCTCGCGGAAGATCGGCGCATGCAGTTCCTCGAGCTTCCCGAGCAGTTCGGCGGTGTAGTACACGCGCGCATGCATACGGGTCGTTTCGTTCCACATGGCTGGAACGCGCACGAACTCGACGTATGCGGGCTTGCCCTTTGCACGCCAGGACTCGATGGCCGGGTCCAGCGCAAAGCAATGGCCACAGCCGTACCAGAACACTTCCACGACCTCGACCTTGCCCGGCGGAACGCTCGTGGGCTGGACAGGTACGACCTTCGTGTAGTTCGGCCCTTCCCTGAACTGCGAAGACGTTGCAGGCGTTGTAGCCGGACCGCCCAGGCGCAGCGCAGGTTGAGTCGTCGAGGGTATGGAATCCGCAACCGCTTCCTGTCCGCTGTCGTCCGTTTCACTGATCGATTCGGGCGGTGCCGCGGGCGGCGAGGTCTCGGCAGCAGCTTGGTCCGCTGGTGCAGCTTGTGGTGCGGCCGGTGTTACCTCGGCGGCGGGCGGCGTTGTGGCTGCCTGTTCAGTCGGGGCAGGTGCCTGCTGATTGCCGCAGGCAACGAGCAGCACCAGCAGCAGGACCACAGACGAAGCGCCGAATTTATTCACGGAACGAGCCCTCGGGGTCTGGATGAAATTAGCGCAGGCCCTGCACGTAGGCAGCGACCGCGGCGATCTGTTCATCGGACATCGAATGGGCGACGCCGCGCATCATCTGATTCTGGTCTGTCTGCCGGGTTGCGCTGCGATACGCCTTGAGCTGCGCTTCCACGTACGTGGCATGTTGTCCGCGAATCGACGGATATTGAGCCGTGGGATTGCCGTGGCCGCCGGGGCCGTGGCATGCGCCGCAGGCGGCAATGCCTTTTTCCGCGTCGCCACCGCGGTACAGGCGCTGACCGAGCGACACCTTGCCCGCGTCGGCTTCCAGGCCGTTCGCCGTCTGCGATGAGAAGTACGCGGCGAGATCGTCCATGTCTGCTTCCGACAGGCCGGCGGCCATCGGGCTCATGAGCGGGTTCTGGCGCGCCCCGGACTTGAAGGCTTTCAGCTGCTGCACGATGTACGGGCTGTGCTGGCCGGCGATCGAGGGCCATTCCGGGTTGACGCTGTTGCCGTCGACACCGTGGCAAGCGACGCAGGTCGTGGACTTCGTCTGGCCCGCTTCGACGGAGCCTTCGGCGAAGGCGGACGCGCTCAGGCACAGCGCAGACAGCAGAACGATCGGCTGAAACTTCATCAGTCAGACTCCAGGACCATTTATTCGAAGGGCGCGCCATGCGTGGCCAGGCACGCGCGCCACGAGGCTCAAAAAGGCGCGGAATTGTACACTACCGCCCGCTGCGGCCAACGCGGCGCCGTCGCGTGTTGCCCAAGTCATCCATGCCGCAATTCCCTGAAGCCCGATTCCTGCTGAGTGCGTGGCAGCCTCGTCAGTTTCCCTCCGATACCGAGGGGCGCGAACTGGCGTTCGTCGGCCGCTCGAATGCCGGCAAGTCGAGCGCCCTGAATGCCATCACCGGGCGCAAGGATCTGGCGCGGACCAGCAAGACCCCGGGACGCACGCAGCTGATCAATTTTTTCGGGTTGAGCAACGGACATCGGCTGGCCGACCTGCCGGGGTATGGTTACGCCAAGGTACCCGCAGAGATGCAGCGCCACTGGCGCGAACTGCTCAGCCGGTACGTGGAAAAAAGAACGTCGCTGGCGGGGCTGGTGGTCGTCATGGACTCGCGCCGGGGCATGACGGATTTCGATCGGCAGATGCTGGCCTGGAGCAGCGAACGGGCATTGCCCACTCACCTGTTGCTGACCAAGGCCGACAAATTGGGCCGTGGTGAAGCGACGCGGACGTTGAAGGCGGTCGAGGCGGAGGCCGCAGGGATCGCCAGCGCCCAGCTGTTCTCGGCCGTTACCAAGGCCGGGGTGGAGCAGGCCCGTGGCTGGGTGCTCGGTACGCTGGAAAACTGAATCCGGAAAAAAAGAACCCCGATGGCAGAGCCATCGGGGTAGTTGTTACCCGGCATGGGGATGGACCGGGCTAACCGTTCGCTCAGGGAGGTCAGCGAACAGGAGCGTCCTGGCCGACGCTCGGTAGTTGAGACGATTGCCCCGGAGGAAAGTTCCACGCGATTTCCGCGGCTGGACCATTAAGAAACCGTTAGAATTTCAGTCGCTTAGACGTGAGTAACGGACCACAGAAAAGGTCCGTGTTTCGCCGGGCTCAGGCTGTTTTTGTGGCTTCGAGGCAACGCCGGCAGGCCGTGGACGGGCCCGACGTGGCGATCACAGGTACGTATAAGTCACCCCAATGTCAGCAGGCCCTCCAGATCGTCGCGTCAGTGTGCCTCGTCCCAATTGCGGCCCGTGCCGGCGTCGACTTTCAGCGGGACACGCAATTCGGCTGCCGAACTCATGAGGCTGCGAACACGTGCCATGAGTTCCTCTTTCACTTCATCGCGCACTTCGAAAACCAGTTCGTCGTGGACCTGCATGATCAGCCGCGCGTCGATGCGCGACTCGATCAGCCAGCGGTCCACGGCGATCATCGCGCGCTTGATGATGTCCGCCGCGGTGCCCTGCATCGGCGCATTGATGGCCGCGCGCTCCGCGCCCTGTCGCAGGGCTGCATTGCGCGAAGTGATGTCGTTGAGATAAAGCCGGCGTCCGAAGACCGTTTCGACATAGCCGCGACTGCGTGCAAGCTGTCGCGTCTCTTCCATGTAACGCCGCACACCGGGATAACGCTCGAAATACAGATCGACGTATTTCTGCGCCTCACCGCGCGGGATGCCCAGTTGCTTCGCCAGGCCGAAGGCCGACATGCCGTAGATCAGGCCAAAGTTGATCGCCTTCGCCGATCGCCGTTCATTCGCAGTGACTTCGGCAAGCGGCCGGCCGAAGACTTCCGCCGCCGTCGCCTGGTGAATGTCGCGATCGTCGGCGAATGCAGCGAGCAGCCCCGCGTCGCCCGACAGGTGCGCCATGATGCGCAGCTCGATCTGCGAATAGTCGGCAGCGACGATGCAGTAACCCGTCGGTGCGATGAAAGCCTGACGGATGCGCCGGCCCTCCTGCGAACGGATCGGAATGTTCTGCAGGTTCGGATCCTGCGATGACAGTCGTCCCGTCGCCGCGACGGCCTGGTGATAAGACGTGTGCACGCGCCCCGTCGTGCGATTGATCTGCAGCGGCAGCTTGTCGGTGTATGTCGATTTCAGCTTCGCGAAGGCACGATAGTCCATGATGAGCCTGGGCAGCTCGTAGCTCGCGGCGAGTTCTTCCAGCACGGCCTCGGCGGTCGAGGGTTGTCCGGTCGGTGTCTTCGCCAGCACCGGCAGGCCGAGTTTGCCGAACAGCACTTCCTGCAACTGCTTCGGCGATTCGAGCGAGAACGGACCGCCGCCGGCCGCATGAGCCTGCGTTTCGATCTCGTGCATGCGCTGCGCGAGTTCCTGGCTCTGCTGGCGCAACTGCGCGCCATCGATCATCACGCCCGCATGCTCCGCACGCACGAGCACTTCGACCAGCGGCTGTTCGATGGTTTCGTAGAGTCGTTTGAGTTCGGGGACGCCTTCGATCTTCTCCCACAGATGCCGATGCAGTTGCAGCGTGATGTCGGCGGCCTCGCCGGCGTAGTCCCGCGCCTGGTCCAGCGCGACCTGGTTGAAGCCGATCTGTTTCGCGCCCTTGCCGGTGAGCGACTCGTACGCGATCAGATCGATACCGAGATACTTTCGTGCGATCGCATCGAGATCGTGGCGCGTTGCCGTGCTGTTCCAGACATAGGATTCGAGCATCGAGTCGAAGCGCATGCCGTGCAGCTCGATGCCATGACGTTTGAAGACGTGAGCTGCGTACTTGAGATCGTGGCCGAGCTTGGCGAGCGCGGGATTCTCCAGCACGGGCTGCAGTTCCCGCAGGACGTCTGCCAGTGACAACTGTTCCGGCGCGCCGGCATAGTCGTGGGCCACCGGCACATAGGCGGCCTGACCCGGCTCGACCGAAAAGGCGAGGCCGACGATCTGCGCCGTCATGTAATCGAGCGCGGTGGTTTCCGTGCGCACTGACAGCACGGGCGCCGCTTCGAGTCGGGCAATCCAGGAGCGCAGTGCGTCGAGCGAGGTGATCAGTTCGTAGTCGTGCGGCGGTCTGGGCAGGACGGGAATGTCCGCTGCGACAGCCGCCGGCGCCGCCTCGTCGGACGCCGCAGGCTCCACGCCGGCGAGGCTGCGCAGCAGCGAGCGCAATTCCAGGCGGGTGAACAGCTCGCGCAGCTTCTCGCGATCCGGATCGCCGGCCACCAGCGATTCGGGCTTCAGTTCGAGCTGCAGATCGCAATTCAGCGTCGCCAGTTTGCGCGACAGTTCGAGGCTTTCGAGGCTGGCGCGCAGGCTTTCGCCGACCTTGCCCGACACGGCGTCCGCATTCTTCACCAGCGCATCGAGCGTGCCGTATTCGTTCAACCACTTCGCGGCCGTTTTCGGACCGACCTTCGGCACGCCCGGGATATTGTCGATCGTGTCACCGACCAGCGCGAGGTAGTCCGCGATCTGCTCGGGGAACACATCGAACTTTGCCTTGACGCCGGCGCGGTCGAGGCGCGAGCCGGTCATGGTGTTGACCAGCACAATGCGCTCGTTGACCAGTTGCGCCATGTCCTTGTCGCCGGTCGATATGAGCACATCGATGTCCTGTGCTGCGGCCTGGGTGGCGAGCGTGCCGATCACGTCGTCGGCCTCGACGCCCTCGATGCGCAGCAACGGCAGGCCCATCGCGCGTACGCAATCGAGCAGCGGCTGCAGTTGCGCGCGCAGATCGTCGGGCATCGGCTGACGCGTCGCCTTGTACTCTTCGAACAGAT
>CAZBKC010000206.1:0-6270 GCA_964492345.1 uncultured Steroidobacter sp.
GTCACGCGCACGCCGGCGCGCTGCGCGCCAGCCATGACGGCATCGGCATCGGCCTGCGCCGCCGTAAAACACAATTGATAGACATCACCGCCCGACAACGCGGCGTCGCGTTGATCACTGCGGTGCTCATCGTTGCGCTGGCCACGATCCTCGCAGTGAACGTCGGCTTCAAGGCTTATCTCGACCAGCGCCGCGCCGTGACGATGTTCTCTCTCGACCAGGGCTTCGAGATTGCGATGGGTGCCGAAGCCTGGGCCGCCGATATCCTGAGGCGCGATACGCAGGGCGGTTCCAGGGTGGATGACTACACGGAGGAATGGGCGACGCCGATTCCGCCGATTCCCGTCGACGGCGGCGAAGTCGCCGGGCAGCTCGAGGACCTGCAGGGACGGTTCAATCTCAACAACCTCGTGACGTCGGACAACGGTGAACTCAAACCCGATCCCGCGGCCGTGCAGCGATTCAAGAACCTGCTGAACCTGCTTGAGCTCGAGGAGAAGTGGGCCGACATGATCGTCGACTGGATCGACTCCGACATCGATCCGACTTTCCCCGACGGCGCTGAAGACAACGTGTATACGTCGCTGACGCCCGCGTACCGTCCGCCGAACATGCGCATCACCCGCACGAGCGAGTTGCTGGCGCTGCACGACTTCGGACTCGAACGCTATCGCACGCTTGAACCTTTCGTCACTGCGCTGCCGCCCGGTACACCGGTCAACCTCTGTACCGCGCCGCCCGAAGTTCTCGATGCCCTGCTCGGCAGCGGCATTGCCGAATTCACCCGCGACCGCAAGAACGTCGTCGAGATGCGCAAGCTGCGCTGCTTCCCGAGTCTGCAGGATTTCAATGCGCAGCTCGACGAGAAGGTGAAACAGGAATACCAGGACGGCAACGTCATCAGCGAGAGCAGCAGCTACTTCCGCGCCAACGTCTGGGTCACTATTGGCACTACCCAGTTCACCCTGTACAGTCTTCTCAATCGCACCAACGGGATGGTGCGCCCCATCCTGAGAAGCTTCGGAACCGACTGATGACAGAAGCGCTGGTCATCCGACTCAAACCGTCTGCGTCCGCAGGTGCTGCAAGTGACGTCACGCCGCTGCCGACTGCGGAGTGGATTGCCATCGATGGCACCGGTGCGTGTCATGAAGCTGTGCAGTCAGGTGCGCTGCCGGGCGCGGCGGAGTCTGCTGTCGCTCGCAGGGTCATCGCGATCGTGCCGGGAACCGACGTGTATCTGGCCGAACCCGTTCTTCCGGTGAAGAGCAGCGCCAAGCTGCTGCAACTGGTGCCGTTTGCCCTGGAAGAACAGATGGCGACCGACATCGACGACATGCATTTTGCCGTGGGACGCCGCGACGATCGTCCGGGCACGCCGGTCGCGGCGGTCTCACGCAGGCAGATGCAATCCTGGGTGGAAGGATTGCGTGCCGCCAATCTCCATGTGGATGCGATCCATGCTGAAACGTCGGCCCTGCCGGTTACACCCAATGGTGTGACGCTGCTGGTCGACGATGCGCGCGTCTTCGTGCAGCGCGAAGGCGCGCCGGGCGCCGTACTCGATGTCCAGCCGCTTATCGAAGCCGTCCAGCTGGCGCTCGCCTCCGGCGACGATTCGCGCGAACACGTGACGATCTACCTGACCGAAGCAGTCTACGAAAACGAGCGCGACCTGTTCGAAGGACTGCGCGAATTCACGGCCAGCCTGCAATTGAAACTGCTTCCCGACGGCCCTCTGCCGCTGCTTGCGGCCAACGTGATGACGAAGCCGTCCATCAATCTCCTCCAGGGCGTTTACGCACCGAAGACCCGACTGCGTCTTTCGCTGCGGCCGTGGCGTTATGCGGCGGCATTGCTCGCAACGTTTCTGGCACTGCACCTGGGTCTCAAGGCCTGGCAGTACTTCGATCTCCAACGCAAAGAGCGCAACCTGGATACACAGATCGCGGAGGTGTTCCAGCAGGCGATGCCCGGCGCGCCCGTGCCAGACACAATCAGTGCGCGCAAGCAGGTCGAGATGCGCCTCAATGCCTTGCGCGGCGGCGGCCCGACCAGCGGCGTGATGACCACGCTCGGCGTTCTCGTCGATGCCATGGCCCAGGCACCGGGCGCGAGCCTCGAAGCGCTCTCGTACCGCGACAACACTACCGATCTGCGGATCCTTGCGCCGTCGGTCGATCAGCTCGACAAGATCCAGCACGGGGTCGTCGAACGCGGCCTGTCGGCCGATATCCAGTCGGCCACTCCACGCGACTCGAAGATCGAAGGCCGCCTGAAGCTCAAGCAGTCCGGAGCCTGAGGAAGCACAGTCATGCAGAAACTCCAGGACTGGTATCGAACCCTCAAGCCACGTGAACGTGTCATCGTGCTCGCGGGCAGCGTCATCGTCGTCGTTGTCGCTCTCTACACGCTTGCGCTGGCGCCGTTCTACAAATCGCTGCATGAACGCAGCGAGCGCGTGCAGCGCAAGGAAGCAGACCTGGCCTGGATGCGCAGCGTTGCAGGCGACGTGCGCTCGCTGGGCGCCAGTCAGCCCATCGGCAGCGGTCCCGCCGGCGAATCGCTGGTCGTGCTGGTCGATCGCACGGCACGGGAATGCGGCGTCAGCTCCGCTCTCACCGGCCAGACACCGAATGGCGACAACGGCATCCGCGTGCGGCTCGAATCCGCGGCGTTCAACGTACTCGTGAAGTGCCTGGGCAATCTGCAGCAGGCGCATGCCATCAGCATCGAGCAGGCGACCTTTGACAAGGCATCGCGTCCGGGTCTCGTCAACGTCAGCCTCGTGCTGAATCGCGCTCCCACCTGAATGAAAAACGTCTGGCTCATGGTCGCGCTCGGTGTCGCGGCCTATCTGTTGTTCGCATTGGTTACGCTGCCGGCCAGTGTTGCTGCATCGTTTCTGCCGCCGGGCGTCGTCGTCGCGGGAGCGGAAGGGACCGCCTGGAACGGCAGGGCATCGACCCTCATGGTTGCAGGTACACGCATCGGCGGCGTCACGTGGAAGCTTCACTTGCTGCCGCTCATGGCGCTGAAGTTGAAAACCGATGTGAAAGTGACACGCAGCGAAGGCTTTCTCCAGGCGACCGTTGCTGCCTCCGGGATCGAGGACATCTCACTGACACAACTCACTGGCTCGCTGCCGCTCGCGGCGCTGCCTCCGGGTGCGATCCCCGGTGGCTGGACGGGAACATTGAATACGCGGCTTGTGCGCCTGGACCTCAGGAACGGGTGGCCGATCGGGGCGGATGGCACCGTCGAAGTCGTCGACCTCGTCGGACCGGCACGCCAGCCGGCGAAGATGGGCAGCTACAGGATCGTCTTCCCGCCCGAGCTCACCGGCAACGAACTGGTCGGATCGCTGTCCGACATGGGCGGTCCGCTGGAGATCGCGGGCAACATCCGGCTGAGTCCCGATCGCAGCTACGCGGTGGAAGGTTCGGTGGCTGCGCGGCCCGAGGCAAGCAAGTCCATGACGGATTCGCTGCAGATCCTCGGGGCACCCGATGCAGAGGGTCGTCGACCTTTCGCCCTCTCGGGAACGATGTAGCTGGTGAGAGAAGCGGTTAGCGGTTGGCGGTTAGCGGATAGTTCAGAGGGCGCTACATGGCCAATGGCCCGCCCCAAAGGGATGAAGCGCGTCAGCATTCTGGCTATCCGCCAACCGCTAACCGCTAACCGCTTCTTCCAACCGGAGAGGTCATGCGATCACTTACCGACTCCTCTGCGACGCGCATCGTGCTCATGGCTTCGATCGCAACCATCGTCACTGCCTGTGGCAGGCAGCAGGAAGAGGCTGCGTCCCCTGCCGCCGCGACGCCGGCTGCAACCGCTACCGGACTTGAAGGTCAGGTCGACATCGTGGCCTGGCCCGGCTACATCGAGCGCGGTGAAACCGACAGGAACTACGACTGGGTATCGAAATTCGAAACCGACACAGGCTGCAAAGTAAACGTGAAGACAGCCGGCACGTCCGATGAAATGGTCTCTCTGATGATCCAGGGCGGTCACGACCTGGTCACCGCCTCCGGCGACGCTTCGTTGCGCCTGATCCGCGGCGGTACGGTGCAACCGGTCGACATTTCACGCATCCCTTCGTACGAATCTCTCGATCCACGTCTCAAGGAAGCGTCCTGGCATTTCGTCGACGGCAAGCACTATGGCGTGCCGTACCAGTGGGGACCCAACGTACTCATGTACAACACGAACGTGTTCAAGACGGCTCCCACGTCCTGGAGTGTGCTGTTCGAAGAACAGCAGCTGCCTGACGGCAAGAGCAACAAGGGTCGCATCCAGGCCTACGACGGTCCGATCTACATTGCCGATGCCGCGCTGTATCTGATGAGCAGGCAGCCCGGCCTCGGCATCAAGGATCCATACGAGCTGACCGAGGCGCAGTACCGGGCCGCGCTCGATCTGTTGCGCAAACAGCATCCGCTCGTCCAGCGCTACTGGCACGATGCGAACGTGCAGGTGCAGGACTTCACGAACGAAGGCGTCGTTGCATCGAGTTCCTGGCCCTTCCAGGTGAACACGCTGGCGGCCAACAGGCAGCCTGTCGCCAGTACCGTTCCCGTCCAGGGCGCAACAGGCTGGGCGGACACGACGATGCTCCACTCGGACGCGAAGCATCCGAACTGCGCCTACCAGTGGCTGGAGTGGTCGATCTCTCCGAAGGTACAGGGCGACGTCGCCGCCTGGTTCGGTTCGCTGCCCGTCGTGCCTGCAGCCTGCAACGGTAATGCATTGCTCGGTGCCGATGGCTGCAAGAACAATGGCTTCGATAATTTCGAGAAGATCCATTTCTGGCACACGCCTGAATCGAAGTGCACCACCCAGGGCGATGCCTGCGTTCCGTACAGCCGCTGGGCGACCGACTACGTCGCCATCATGGGTGGGGGATAAGAATCAGACGTTCCACACGCAGAACATGACCAACGGGAATCCCGCGGGAACAGGGTTCACAGAGAAGACGGATTTTTCTCGTTCGACTCTGTGCTCTCTGTGCACTCTGTGTGAAATCTTCTCTGAAACGAAAAACCCGCCGTGACGGCGGGCTTTTCCATGCAGCGATGTGTCGCAGATTTCGATCAGTTGCGGCGACGGCGTGCGATACGCGCGCCGAGCAGACCCAGGCCGAGCAGACCGAGCGTGGCCGGTTCGGGAACGCTGGTCGTGCGGGCAAACGCATGATTGTCGGTTTCGAACGCGTAACCGGTGGTCGTGAAGTCGATGCGGTCGAAAGTCGTGTCGAAGAAGAAATTCACGTAGCGATTGGAGCCGGGCGACAACTGATCGCCGAGCGCGGTGCCGCTGGCAATCACATCCGCACCGGTGTAAGTCGCGAGCAGCGAACCGCTACTGTAGAAACTCAGCGTGTTGTAGTCGTCCATCGAGCCCCAGTACAGGCCGAAGTAGTCATAGGCCTGGCCGGCATTCGCCTGGAACGTGCCGGTGCCGGAAGACTCGGGATAGGCCACCGAGTAGTAGTAGGTCGTATCGCCCGACGGCGCGGCGGAACCGCCGGACACCGAGTAGTTCAATACGCTGCCTGCGCCCGTGTAGTTGGCGGGCTTGCCGCTTTCGAAATCCACGATGGTGGCGCCCACCACGGTCGTGTTCTGGCCTTCCGTAAAGGTGATGTAGGCGGCATTCGCGCCCATCGAGGTGCTCGCCAGAAGCGCCATCGACAGTGTCTTGCAAAGCAGTTTCATGAGAGGTGTTGCTCCAGTTTTCTTGTCGCGGCCTCATACCGCTTGCCACTGCTTTTGCAGCATTCGGGCCAACGGGCCGGACACGGGGATTTCTGCGGTGTTTGCGCACAACGGCCGGTCGACCTGTCAGCCATGTCGACAAAGGCACACACTGGCGCGCGACATAAGACGTCGCCAGATGTGATGTGCTTCACAATGCCGGGGGTCGTTGTCGGGAAAGCGAACGGTGCGCTGCCGGACTGCCCCTGCCCCTTTCGGACACTGGCTGGAAAGCCGCTTCGCATCGATCCTGCGGATCGCCGCCGCGGCGTCACCGCCCGACACTGACGAACCGCAGATATTTTTTGAGCTGACATGGAGTGACCGATGGCCACCAAGCGCAACACCCGCAAGGCGAAGTCCCGCGTAGCCCCGTCCGCACGAACGACGACCGCCGCGGAAAGAAGCATTCTCAGTGCATCCGATGGCGAGTCCGGCCGGGCCCGGACCATCGTGTATGTGCACGGCATCGGCAACAAGCCGCCGGCGGAAATCCTCAAGTGCCAGTGGGACG
>CAZBKC010000207.1:0-6263 GCA_964492345.1 uncultured Steroidobacter sp.
CTGTGTCGGCATCGGGTCACTCCTGAGTTGGGTAATAACTTGTTCTCGCAACTCAGTAGTGTCCGACACGTTTCATAGCAAGATCAGTTGGTTATCGGTGCTGCCCGTGTTTTGGTGTGCTGGCGCATCGGAAAACAGCTGAAATAGCGGGATTTTCTCGAACGGCGTAACGCTCAAGATTTGTAGCATCGCATGCAACGACAGATCGAGATTGAGTCGCTTTTTGATGATCGCCACCAACACATAGGTGGCGACCGCGATCCACACCTGGCTTTTCACTGCGTTCTGCGAGGTACCGAAGAACTGCTTGATGCGCAGGTGCTGCTTGATCCATTTGAAGAACAACTCGCTGCGAGTCACATTGCCGCGCAGTCCCAGGTGGTAACACTTGCCAGGCTGCGAGGCCAAGCAAGCTTCGATGTCCCGCAGGCTCTCCCGATAGGTGAGCTGTGCGAAAGCCATCGACAGGAACTGATCCAGACAACTGAACGTGCGAACGTTGAAATCGCCGCGGTACCTGGCCACCAAGCGGCGGAACGTATGCCACGGTGCGAACTCCATTACCTGCGCGAACACGAGCTTCCCGGCATACATCGGCCTCTCCCGGACAAATCCGGGAACCCTGCCGTAGCCGGTCGCGCGCCTTCAAGTCGTTAACACCGGGAAAATCCATGAAACCCCTAAAATCACAGGCTTTCCGACGATCTCACCCGAAACGTGTCGGACAGTAGTGCTCGCAACTCAAGTTTTACTCACTCAATGACCCGATGCATCCTCCCTGTGTGAGATATCCGGGCTAGTCCGTCCGGGCGCAAACCCAGTGGCCGGAAGAACACTCCGGTCCTGTACGTGGCATACGGACTCATGCTGAGAGCCGTTCGTGCAGCATCCTCGGCAACGCCATGTTCAACTCACTGAGTGCGGGCGGCGGCAACGTCAGGACGGCGAGCCATCTGCATCAGCCCAAGATATCTGCAGCGTTCAACCAATGATTTCGGCTACTCGATGAGGCTGTACTGCAGAGGACTCCAACACAGTGTTGAGATCACGAGCGACCACTGTATCTGGCAACGACCGTGATCTTGCGTCACCTTGAGGGCCATCATAGAACGCTGCAAGAAATCTGATGACCGCCGCCGCATCTTCTCTCAAAAGCACTGTCGCCAACTGGTGGATGCCTTTCACCCACAATCGATACTTCCGCTCGCATCCTAAATTGATCGCCGCCGCAGCCGGCGCCTATTACACATTGGAAGACGGACGGCGGGTCTTCGACGGTCTGTCCGGACTCTGGTGCTCGCCGCTGGGGCATTCGCACCCGGCCATCGTCGCCGCTGTACAACGGCAGGTTGCAGCGCTGGACTATGCGCCGGGTTTCCAGTTGGGCCATCGGGCGGCCTTCGAGTTGGCGGCACGCATCGCCGGGTTCGCTTCACGACCCAACGACAAAGTGTTCTTCGTGAATTCCGGGTCCGAAGCGGTGGACACGGCTTTGAAGATTGCTGTTGCCTATCACCGCGCTCGCGGTGAAGGCCAGCGCCAGCGCGTCATCGGACGCGAGCGCGGGTATCACGGAGTCGGCCTGGGCGGCATGTCCGTGGGGGGAATCGCTTCGAATCGCAAAATGTTCGGTTCTTTGATGATCCCAGGGGTGGATCATCTGTCGCACACCTATAGCCCCGATCAGATGAGATTCAGCCGCGGTCAGCCGCATTGGGGCGGCCACCTGGCGAGTGAACTCGAACGAATCGTTCAGCTTCACGATGCGTCGAACGTCGCGGCCGTGATCGTTGAGCCGATGCAGGGGTCGACTGGCGTCATCGTACCGCCAGTTGGATACTTGCAGACGCTACGTGAGATCTGCACGAAGCACGGCATCCTGCTGATCTTCGATGAAGTGATCACGGGCTTCGGTCGGCTGGGAACCCCCTTCGCAGCAGACTTCTTCGGCGTCCAACCCGATCTCACCACCTTTGCCAAGGCGGTCACCAACGGCGTTGTCCCGCTCGGCGGAGTGCTTGTGCGGGATGATATCTACGAATCGTTCATGTCCGGCCCCGAGCATGCAATCGAGCTGTTTCACGGCTACACGTATTCCGGTCATCCGCTGGCCATGGCAGCAGGAAGTGCCGCTTTGGACTGCCTGACAAGTAATGGCCTTGTTACGCGCGCAGGGCAGCTTTCGCCGATCCTCGAGACGGTCATGCACGGGATGCGCGAGGAGGAACTCGTGACGGATGTTCGCAATCTCGGCTTCGCAGCGGCGCTTGAGCTCAAGCCGATGCCAGGGCAGGCCGGCCTGCGTGCGATTCGCGTCTTCGAGGCTGCTTTGGATGAAGGGCTGCTGGTTCGCCCCGCTGGAGAGACGATCGCCGTGGCTCCGCCATTCATTTCAACGGAGGATGAATTGCGAGATATGGCTGAGAGATTGACGCGTGCGCTCAGGCGCTGCAGCTGAACAAGATAGGACGACTCAAATGAATGCCAACGCTCGCCCTCAAGCCGAATCAACTGATGCAGATGCGATCGGGAACTGGATCAGTGGCAGGCTCGCCATAGGCGCCAGTGATCGCCGATCTGTTGTCTACGAACCCAGCACAGGTCGTGCATCGCGATCGGTTTGTTTGAGCACGTCTGCGGAGGTCACTGCTGCTGTCGATGCAGCGCATGCGGCTTTCCCCGGCTGGTCGCGTTTGCCTGCGCTGCGGCGGGCCCGAATTCTGAATCGGGCAGGCGCATTACTGGACCAGCGCAAGGTTGAGCTGGCTGAACTGATTTCCAGCGAGCACGGCAAGACACTCGACGACGCCGTTGGCGAAGTTCAGCGCGGGCTTGAAGTCATCGAGTTCGCGTGCGGAGCGCCACACTTGCTGAAGGGAGAGTTCAGCGAGAACGTCGGTACCGGCGTCGACTGCTTCAGTGTTCGGCAGCCGCTCGGTGTGGTCGCGGGCATCACACCCTTCAATTTTCCGGTGATGGTACCGCTCTGGATGTTCCCCATCTCGCTCGCTTGCGGCAACACGTTCGTTCTCAAGCCGTCGGAGCGCGATCCCTCGGCCTCGCTTTGGTTGGCGGCACTCATGAAGGAGGCAGGGTTACCTGATGGGGTGCTGAATGTTGTCCAGGGAGACAAGAGTGCCGTCGATGCTCTTCTGAATGATGCGAGAGTCGATGCCGTGAGTTTCGTAGGTTCAACACCAGTCGCTCGCTATGTACAGGAGCACGGTGTTCGTAACGGAAAGCGAGTGCAGGCGCTGGGAGGCGCGAAGAATCACATGGTCATCATGCCGGATGCCGATCTCGGTGCTGCGTGCGAGGCGCTGGTGGGTGCGGCCTACGGATCGGCCGGCGAGCGCTGCATGGCCATCTCGGTGGCGGTGGTAGTTGGCGATGAAACTGCAGATGCATTAGCAGGGCGTTTGATCGAACGTCTGGCGAATCTGAAAGTCGGCGCCTCACACACACCTGGCGTCGAAATGGGGCCTCTGGTCACAAGGGAGCATCTCAACAGCGTCCGCGGCCATATTGATCATGGGGTGACTGAAGGAGCTGAGCTTCTCGTTGATGGCAGAGGACTCACCGTCCCGGGATTCGAGGCCGGATTCTTTCTGGGTGCAACTCTGTTCGATCGCGTCACGCCGGAGATGCGCATCTACCAAAAGGAAATCTTCGGCCCCGTGCTTTGCATCGTCCGCGTGCCGCACTACGCGGCTGCGGTCGATCTGATTAATAGCCATCCGTTCGCGAACGGAACGACGATATTCACTCGCAGCGGCGAGACAGCTCGCGATTTCGCTCAGGACATTCAGGTGGGAATGGTTGGCGTCAATGTTCCCATACCGGTGCCAATGGCGTTCTACAGCTTCGGTGGCTGGCGGCAATCATTGTTCGGTGATCACAATGCCTACGGCCTGGAAGGCATTCGCTTCAACACGCGAACCAAGACGGTAACTCAGCGTTGGCCAAAATCCGATTCAGTGAAAGGTGATTTCGCGATGCCAACGACCAATTGATGGCTTACCGGTTGATGTCGAAGCGTTCAATGGCGACCGTACACAGGCCGTAACATGGAGATGCGAAATGAGCCTTTCGTGCGCTCCCCACAGGCTGAGTCTCTGCAGAACTCGGCGACTTGCCTGAACGACGCTCGTCACTTGTCTGCATCTCCGGCAAGTTCGGGAACGCGCGACCGCATTGTCGCCGCGGCGGTCAACTTGCTCGTGAATGAGGGGCCGGCAGCATTCACGGTTGCTGCAGTAGCGCGCATGGCAAAGGTCAGTAAAGGCGGCTTGCTCTACCACTTCCCTTCGCAGAAGAAACTTTCCGAAGAAATAGTCGAACGATCCATTGCTAAGTTGAACCGCATAGCAGTCGCGAAGACAGTACTCTGCACATCAGGCGGGAGTGCAGTCAGGTTAGACGGTCAGTTCGATGCGGAGATAGTGGCGGGGCTGGTGCTCACGTTCAGTACTGAACGTGCGCTGCGAGTGTCACTCACTCGTGTATGGCTCCGGTGGGACAGTTCTGATCCCCACGGCCCACAGGGCAGCGACTTCTTCAGTCAAGCTGCGATCGAGCAACTGGCGCAGTGGATGCTAGGTCCCAGGCAAGTGCGTCAGCTTCAGGATTGAATTGGTGGGAGGGATAAAGATGGGCGCCGATCAACTAGTGATCGCTACTTACGAACCAAGGCACCTCAACGAAGTGCTTGAACTCGCGGTCCGAACATGGCCGCCCATGCTTCGTCCGCTGCTACCTGAAAATGTCAGCAAACAACCATTTCGACTTAGATGATTCTATGAAGAATCTGAGGTCAGCGATGCATTCCGATACGGAACACTTGAACAGCGACCTGGAAGAACGAAGACGGCGTGCTGTGCCGCGGGGAGTAGCGAGCGCGACCTCGCTGTTTGCGGCCAGGGCGCAGAATGCGGAGATATGGGATGTCAGCGGCCGTCGATATATAGATTTCGCCGGCGGCATCGGAACGCTTGCGACAGGTCATCTTCACCCAGAAGTCGTTCGGGCGGTCGAGCAGCAACTCCGGCGGTTCAGTCACACGGCGTTTCAGGTGATGGCCTACGAGCCATACATTGAGCTGGCGGAGGCACTGAACGACATTGCTCCGTTCAAGGGTCCGGCGCTCACTGTGTTGTTTACAACAGGTGCTGAGGCGGTGGAGAACGCAGTGAAGATCGCTCGGGTCGCCACCGGGCGTACTGCGGTAATCGGCTTCAGCGGTGCATTCCACGGACGCACGGCCCTCACTCTTGCGCTGACAGGAAAGGTGGCTCCGTACAAGCACGCCGTTCCTTCGGGGGGCTCAAACGTATACCGAGCCCCATTTCCTATCGATCACCAGGGAGTAACCGTTCAGCAGAGTCTCGATGCGCTGCAAAGGATATTTCACGAGGATGTGGAGCCAGCCGGCGTAGCGGCAATCATCGTTGAACCCGTACAAGGAGAAGGAGGCTTTCATTGCGCGCCGGCGGCTTTCCTGCACGCTCTTCGGGCACTATGCGATCAGCATGGCATCGTGATGATCGCAGATGAGGTGCAATGCGGATTCGGTCGGACCGGAACGATGTTTGCCGTCGAGCATTCGCGAGTGGAGCCCGATCTCGTCGTCGTTGCAAAGTCCCTGGCTGGTGGGTTTCCGCTGTCCGGAGTCATTGGACGAGAGACGATCATGGACCGCGTTGCTCCTGGCGGTCTGGGTGGCACTTACGGTGGATCGCCTATTGGGTGCGCAGCAGCGCTGGCAGTGTTGAGAATACTGAAGAGCGAGAATCTCCTCGCACGCGCCGATCGGATTGGTGCGCTCATCCGCAGCCACTTGCTCTCTCTCAGCGATAGTGTCCAAGGACGCATCGCTCACGTGCGCGGCTTGGGCGCCATGGTCGCATTCGACGTGCTCACGGACAAAGGTGCGCCTGAGGCGGCGTGCGCCAAGAAGGTCGTGGCCGGCGCATTAAGCAACGGACTAATTCTGCTGATGTGCGGATCGCATGGAGAGAGCATTCGAATGCTTGTTCCGCTGACGATTTCCGATGCGCTGCTCTCGGAGGGCCTTGACATTCTGAAACTTTCTCTGAAGCAGCTCTTCGGATCCTAACCCGACTTAGCGGATTCACTCTCGTTCCTGCTCATTTTTTTGCGGGCGTTCGAAGCGCAGTGCATTGATTATCCCACTGGCCAAGGCGCGGTTTGCGGTGAAAGTGGCTGTAGTGAAGACCTGGGTGGTGGCGCACTGGGAAGTTCTG
>CAZBKC010000208.1:0-2988 GCA_964492345.1 uncultured Steroidobacter sp.
GGCAAGGAAATCACCGAGGGCATCGACGAACTCGGCGTGCTGCTCGCGGGCCACAAGAAGAATGCGTACTGGTACGGCTCGCAGCTGTCGATCGATGAAGCACGCAAGCTGGTGCCCTTCAACAGCGCCACCAGTCTGCAGGTGTGCGTCGCCGTGCTGTCGGGCATGATCTGGGCGATGGAGAATCCGCAACGAGGCATCGTCGAACCCGATGAAATGGATTTCCGTCGCCACCTGGAAATCTGCATGCCGTATCTCGGCCCGGTCGTCGGTGCCTACACGGACTGGACACCGCTGACCAGCCGCGAGTCGCTGTTCAAGGAAGACATCGATGCGTCGGATCCGTGGCAGTTCAGGAATGTTCTTGTCTGAAGCCGCGGATGCGGCTTCAGACGGCCGACTGGCAAACTGGTCGCTGGTCGGCTGGCCAGAGCAAGAGCGTCGAATAAACTAAAGCGCGCATGGAAAACTGGGACTCGTGCCAGTGCGAACCTGGCACGAGCTTCCTATTCTGGCCAGCAGACCAGCCAACCAGTCGGCCAGCCAACCTCTTTCCCCATGCCCCTTCGCATCAGCTTCAATCTTGGCGACGACGATCTGCGG
Source organism: uncultured Steroidobacter sp. (assembly GCA_964492345.1). Classification (GTDB taxonomy): domain Bacteria; phylum Pseudomonadota; class Gammaproteobacteria; order Steroidobacterales; family Steroidobacteraceae; genus Steroidobacter. The sequence goes on from CAZBKC010000208.1 coordinate 604, forward strand.
CACTTCGAGGAAGTCGCGCAGCAGACCCAGGCATCGGCACGGCAACGACCGGCCGATGCGATCGTCGCCTCGGCGCGCCAGGTGCTCGAGGATGCGCGTCGCGCGCAGCAGGCCGAATTCGTCCGGGAACGATTTTCGCGACTGGCGGGCATGATCGACATGGCCATCGACCCCGAGTGGCCGCTCGGTGCCGAAGACAGTCAGCGGCTGCTCAATGCGCTGGCATGCTTCGGCACCACGGACCCTGCGCGCGTCGGATTTCTCGACCATGCCATCATGGTGGAGCTGGTCAGTCGCGATCTCGAACACGATCTCGCCGCGTACCGGGAGTTCTGCAAGCTGCGCGAGGCGCAGGCCGCACGACGTCGTCCCGGCTCGAACCAGGACGCACAGCGTGACGAATGGATGAAACAGAAACGCGAGGCATTGCAGCAGCGCATGCACGAACGCCGCAGGCGCGATCTGGACAAGGCCGGCAGCTCGGTGCGCAAGCTCTTCTCGCTGTTCGGTCTTTGAGACGAGAGGTTTCACACGTGTGAAACCTCCGGTCTGATTTACGCCTCGTACCGGACAGCCGCGACCACGTACGTCTTCACGCCGCCCGGCACTTCCACGCGCACTTCGTCATCGAGCGCCTTGCGCAGGAGGGCCTTGCCGAGCGGCGAGTCCATGCTGAGGTAGCGTTTCGTGACGTCGAATTCGTCCGGACCGACGATGCGGTATTCGACCTGCCCGCCGTCGTCGTCTTCGAGCGTGACCCACGCGCCGAAGAACACGCGGTGGCGATCCTTCGGCGGCTGATCGACGACCGTCATGCCATCGAGCCGCTGTCGCAGAAAACGGACGCGGCGATCGATCTCGCGCAACTGGCGTTTGCCGTAGATGTATTCGGCGTTCTCGGAACGGTCGCCCTGCGCGGCGGCTTCGGAGACGGCCTGCGTCACCTGCGGCCGCAGCACGCGCCAGAGGTGATCCAGCTCCTGCTTCAGACGGCTTGCCCCTTCGGGCGTAATGAACTTGGAGCCTCGCGGTGCGGGCGGGCGATAGCGACTCATGTGATCCTGTTTGCCAATTCGAACTAAGGCGTCGCCTGATAAAGATGACCCCGGAATAAATTGTGCGTTCCTTCACGGTACGCACAGAGTGCGCTCTCTAGTCTGAGCGCCCATGAGCGTCAAGTACTACACGCATTTCCTGCTCCAGGAGAGCAAGCCGAAGGGCTTGAGCGAGTTCCGCGGCGTGGTCGAAGTCAGCCGCACCATGCGGCGCGGCGACCTGAAGGAAGCGGCCGCCGTGCTGGCGCGAAACTTCGAATGCGAATCGCGCGACATCAAGGTTCTGCAGTGGTCGCGACTGCACTGATCGATGTGATCTGTTGATGTGGATGATACGTCGTTGAGTTGATTGTTTCCTGCGAATCCCCTAGCGGGCTTCCTTCCTTCAGAAGGTCCGCTTCTCTGCCCCGAGCCACAAACTCGGGGTTTTTTTTGCCAGGCTTGAGGCTTAAAGAAGCGGTTAGCGGTTGGCGGTTAGCGGTTGGTTCAGAACATGGACGAAGCGAAGCGGCGCCTCTGACTAACCGCTAACCGCCAACCGCTAACCGCTTCTGCCTCAGCGGGAACTGCGTCTTGTGTCCGGTAGTGGGTTCACCTATATCAGCGGCGTTCGCCGTCGGTGCCACAAGGAATACCCATGCAAGCCATCCGTATTGTGTTCTTGCTCACGCTGGCCGCACTGTCCACGGGTTGTGGCTACAACACGCTGCAATCGCAGGACGAGCAGGTGAAGTCGGCCTGGTCCGAAGTCCTCAATCAGTATCAGCGGCGCGCCGATCTCGTGCCCAATCTGGTCAATACCGTCAAAGGTGCGGTGCAGTCGGAGAAGGACATTCTGGACAGCGTCGTGAGCGCACGTGCCAGGGCGACCTCGATCCAGGCGACGCCCGAGCTGATCAACGACCCGGCCGCGTTCCAGAAGTGGCAGGCGGCGCAGGGCGAGCTGAGTTCGGCGCTGTCGCGGCTGATGGTGGTGGTCGAGCGCTATCCCGATCTCAAGTCGATCTCGGGCTTCGACGATCTGCGCGCGCAGCTCGAAGGCACCGAGAATCGCATCGCCGTCGCACGCAAGCGCTACATCGATACCGTGCAGGCGTACAACACCACGGTTCGCTCCTTCCCGACGAATCTCACCGCAATGCTGTTCGGGCACAAGGTGAAGCCGAACTTCACCGTGGAGAATGAAGCGGAAATCTCGCGGCCGCCGAGCGTGGACTTCGCAACGCCGCCGGCGAGCACGCCGCCGCAGGTCGAATCGACGGGTTGATCCCGCATCTGATGCACAAGGCGCCCCCCCTCCTGGCCTCCCCCCGTCGAACGGGGGGAGGGA
>CAZBKC010000208.1:2998-6235 GCA_964492345.1 uncultured Steroidobacter sp.
GATCGTTCTTTCCCCCTTTGCTCGCAGAACGGAGGAAGCGGTCATTCTTGCCCCCTGCCCTGCGCGCAGCGCGGGGAGGAGGCAGTGCCAGAACCACCCGGAGAGGTGGGAGAGTCGGGGTGGGGGCATCCTGGTTTTCGTGCTCCTGCTTCTTGGTTTCATCGCACCCGCCTGCTTCGCCCAGGTCGCCGTCCCGCCGCTCACCGCGCCGGTGATGGATCAGACCGGCACGCTCTCGCAGCAGCAGATCGCCTCCCTCGAACAGACCATCCGCGACCTGTACGCCCGCAAGGGAAGTCAGATCACGGTCCTGATCGTGCCGACGACGCAGCCGGAGGCGATCGAGCAGTTCTCGATCCGTGTCGTCGAAAGCTGGAAGCTGGGACGCAAGGACATCGATGACGGTGTGCTGCTGCTGGTCGCGAAGGACGATCGAGCACTGCGCGTCGAAGTCGGGTATGGCCTGGAAGGCGCGGTTCCCGACGTGATCGCTAACCGCATCGTGCAGCAGGTGATGGTTCCCCGTTTTCGCCAGGACGATTACTACGGCGGCATCAGTGAGGGTGTCGCGCGCCTCGTCGCCCTGATCGAGGGGGAGGCGCTGCCGGAGCCGCAGCAGCGCGAACCGCAGTCGGTGGAGGGTATCGGTTCATTGCTTCGTTCTCGTCGTGATCGGCGGCGGGATCCTGCGGCGGTTGTTCGGCGGCTTCGGCGGTGCAAGCGTCATCGGCGGCATCGCAGGCGTCATCGCCTACGCGCTGACCAGCGTGCTCGGTGTCGCGATCGGCACGGCGGTGCTGGCCTTCATCTTCACTTTATTCGGTGGTGGCGGTTTTGGCGGCGGCGGCTGGAGCAGCCATAGCCGCGGTGGCGGTTCCGGCGGCGGCTGGGGAGGCGGGTTTGGCGGTGGCTGGAGCGGCGGAGGAGGCGGATTCGGGGGCGGCGGTGCCTCCGGTCGCTGGTAACAACCCATGAATTTCGTGCGCACCTGTCGGCATCTGTTCACCACGGGCTGGAATCTCCGGCGCGTCTTCAATGCGCAGGTGCTCGAGTCGATCGAGCGGGCCATCCGTGAAACCGAAAAGCAGCACGGCGGCGAGATCCGTTTCGCCATCGAGAACAATCTCGACTTCATCGATTTGTGGCACGACGTCTCGCCACGCTCGCACGCCATCGACGCCTTCGCGCACTTGCGGGTGTGGGACACGGAAGCGAACAACGGTGTCCTGATCTACGTGCTGTGGGCCGATCACGATGTCGAGATCGTGGCCGACCGGGGCTTCCGATCGAAGGTGAGCGACCAGCAGTGGCGTGCGATCTGCCAGCAGATGGAAACCCTGTTCGGTGCTGGCCAGCCGGAGCAGGCGTCGATCGCAGGCATCCGGGCGGTGGGACAGCTGATGGCACAGCACTTCCCCGCGGTCGATCGCAACGAACTGCCGGATCGGCCGGTGTTCCTGTAGAGATCGGAGGGGAGGCCGCGAAAGACCGCATAAAAGAGATCGAATTCTTTTTGCGGTCCCTTGCGGCCCTCTTACTCATCGCTGTCTGCTCCGACAAGAACTGTTGGCACCCGGCGACAGTGAGTCCGCTGCCCCAGCATTGCGGGTCGCGCCGGCGCGTGCCATTTGGTAAAACGGCCGGCATGAATCCGCGATCGATGTCTGTTGTGGTCGGCCCGATCCGACTTGGTGCCGCGCTGACGGCGATGTCCCTGCTGGCCGGTTGCCAGTTCCTCCAGCCGCAGCCCGAACCGGTGGTTCAGGAAGCGCCTCCCGCACCGCCCGCACCGGTATACGTCGAGCCTGTTGCGACGCATCGATTCGAACTGCAGCCCGAGGATGATGTGATCGGCCTGCTGCAGGTGACGAAGGTGCAGGGCGAGGACACGTTTTCCGACATCGCGCGCCGCTTCAACGTCGGCTATGAGGAGATGGTCCGCGCCAATCCGGGCATCGATCCGTGGGTCCCCGGCGTCGACCGCGAGGTCGTGGTGCCGACGCAGTTCGTGCTGCCGAATGCACCGCGCGAGGGACTGGTGATCAATCTCGCGCAACTGCGCGTGTACTACTTTCCCAAGGTGAAAGAAGGCGAGCCGCAGACCGTGCTGACGCACCCGATCGGCGTCGGCAAGGTCGGCTGGTCGACGCCGGAGGGTACGACCAAGATTACGAGCAAGGCCAGGAACCCGACGTGGACCCCGCCGGCGTCTGTACGCAAGGAGCATCGCGAAGCCGGCGATCCGCTGCCGAGGGTGGTGCCGCCGGGTCCCGACAATCCGCTCGGTGCGTACAAGATGACGCTGGGCTGGCCGAGCTACCTGGTCCATGGAACGAACAAGCCCTATGGCGTCGGCATGCGCTCGAGCCACGGCTGCATCCGCTTCTATCCCGAAGATATCGCCGAGCTCTACGACGACGTCCCCGTGGGGACGAAGGTGACGGTCGTGAATCAGCCGTTTGTATTTGGCTGGCACCGTGGGGCGCTGTTCGTGCAGGCGTTCCCGGTCGCCGAAGATGACGAGCGTGAACACCCGAGCGGCGCCGACACGCTGTTGAATGCCGCGATCTCCGACCGGATGTGGCAGACGGTCAAGCAGCACAATGTGTCGATCGATCTGGATCTCGTGACGAAGCTCGCCAACGACCCGCGCGGCATCGCGGTGCCGGTCACTCGTACGCTGCGCCCCGAAATCAACGCGCAGCGCGGCAGCCGGAAGAAGATTCCGGCGCAGCCCGCGCCGGGCCTGACGGTCGAGCAGTACGTTGCCTCCGCCCGCCATGTCGAGAACCGCGTCCCCGAAGGCGCCAACTGGAATGGCAAGGAGGAGTTGCTCGTGACGGCGGAGCAGTTCGAGGCGGCGCGCAACGGCATCATCCTGCCGAAGGAAAAGCCGGTGAAGAAAACGCCGGCGCCTGCCACCACGAAGAAGCCGGTCGCCACCACCGCCAAATCGGAACCCATCGCGGCAGCGCCGGTGAGTGGCTCGGCGGGAAACAAGGGTTCGCGCTGATTACAGCCCAGCACGCGCTTCCTTCTCCGCCCCCTCCTCCGCGCAGCGGGGGAGGAGGGTTGGGGTGGGGGCGAGCAGCGCGATTTGCGCTGCTTTTCAAGGCACCCCCTTCCTGTCCTTCCCCCGCTACGCGGAGGAAGGGACGCTCCATTCGATCTCAACTCAATCCTTAGCCCAGCTTGCGCAGAATCGAAGTAGCCGTGTAGCAGGATCAATGCCTTAGG
>CAZBKC010000209.1:0-6214 GCA_964492345.1 uncultured Steroidobacter sp.
GCCAGTCGCTGGTGTTCCTCGACATGCCGGTGCTGCAGCAGCCTGAGGCTTACATCGGCAGTGTGCAGAACCTGCTCGACGACGCCGGCAAGGTGAAGAACCCGGACACGGAAAAATTCCTGCGCGGGTTCGGCGAAAAACTCGAGAAGTGGATCGGCAGGACCGGATAGGAACTGAGGCGAAAGGCACGTACACAAAGGAGCACAAAAGAGCACAAAGGAAACTCCGAGTCAGAATTTTTTGTGCTCCTTTGTGCTCCTTTGTGTACTGCCTTTATCCGCTCTTCCGTTCCTTCAAAGCGTCGAACAGGTATTCGACGCGGCGGCGTCCAGGCGCGGGAAAGCCTGCTCGGCGATTTCCGAACGACAGCGATGCGGTCCGGCGCTCACCGCACATGAAATCGTCACATCCTTCAAGGAACGTTTCGTTGTGTCGAGGCAGCGAACTGAATACGTTGTGGGTCCGTCCGCCTGGGCCTTCTGCTGAAAGCGCAGATACCAGCTCTCTCCGGAAAGCGTGGCGAGCTGTATGACGCGGTTGCGACACTCTTCCGTCGCGCCGTCGCGGCAGTAGCGCTCCTCGCATGCCTTGATCGATCCCGCCTCGCAGCTCGCCTGCAGTTCCTTCTCGCGAGCCTTCAGTTCCGCCGGACCGCCGCCCTTGGTCCAGGTCATGCATGCCTTGTTGTCGCCGGCATCGCACTGCTTCAGCAGCGCTGCCAGTTCCTCCGGCGACTTGCGCGGGACCGGGGCGCGGTTGGCGCTGGGGGCGCGCTTCGCGGTATTGATCCCCTCGACGACCTTTGCATCCTTGCCGCAGCGTTTGTCGGAAAAGACGCGGCTGCCGTCGGGTGCGGTGCACGTATAGATCTGCGCCGGCGCCTGCGTATACACCAGCAACAAACCCACCCACAGCAGACAGCGCCACACCGGCCCCATCGCAAACTCCTGAAAACCGTTCCAGTACGCCGCAAATCTTACTGCAGGCAACGTGCCGATCCGGCCCCTGAGGCCCTGCCGCGTGTCCGGATCTGTGCACCAGTCCACAAAGCACCTGCAGCGGCAGGCCGGAACCCGACCCCCGGGGTACAGGTGAACGCCCCTGCAGCCGCTAACGTAGAGGCCGGAAAACGAACAGCAGCATCATGAACCCAGCGTCCGACAACACCCTGCCGCGCCGTGCCCTCGTCATCGACAACGACACGGCGACACGCGAGTCGACTGCCGCGCTCCTGAAGCTGCAGGGCTTCACCGTCACGACGGCCAGCGACGGTGCCGAGGCGCTGACGGTCTTCGCCCGCGACTGGTATCCGCTCGTCATCACCAGCCGCAACATCTCCACGCTGGATGGAATCGAAATTGCGTCGCGACTGCGGGTCATTGCCCTCGCGCCTGTCTACATCGTCATGCTGACCGACAGCGTCGATGCGCGCGAGCATGAGCTTGGCTATTGCACCGGTGTCGATCAGTTTCTGCTGATGCAGAACTATCCGGGCGAACTCGTCGGCAAGGCAGAAGCCGGCATGGTCGCATTGCGCCGTCGCCGTTCGTCGCGAACGGGCCGTGCCGATGGACCCGCCACCGTCGACCTGGAAAATGGCGCACACACCGCGCGTCATCTCGTCGGACGCCTGCGCGCCGAGATTGCCCAGTCGGCCCGGACACGCGGGTGGCTGCAGATCCTGAGTGTCGGTCTCGATACGGACGACGAACTGTTGTTCGCGCGCCAGAACCTCGGCACGTCCGCCTCCGCCGCGCTGCTGACGGCCGTGCACGATGCGATCCGCCCGAAACAGGATTGGGTGGCACGCCTGCCCGCGCCAGCCCATACCTACCGACTCGCCGTGATCATGCCCGAGAGTTCGCCCCTGGATGCCGCCGCCGTCGAACAGCGCATCCGCAACGCATTCGTCAACTGGAATACGGAATCCGTGCGACTCACCTGCGGAACCGCCGCACTGTCGCGCAGCGACACACCGCCGACGGCGCTCGAATTTCTCGGTCAGGCAGAACGCGCCCGCCGCGGCAAGGACAACGCCCGTACCGGAATTTTTGCGATCCAGCGGGAAAGCGCGGCGTAGTCGAAGAAGAAGGCATGACGACGGCGTAACGAGGTTGCTGCGCCCAGCGCTCAATCAATCCACAAAGACTGTGGATAAGCTCGGGACAACGGCATCTTGACTTTGACGGCATGCGGCAATTGGGCTGCATGCGTTGCTTTGATCAAATTTCGATCAGCGTGGACGGCGCGTGCTCACCTTCGGGCGGCTGACCTTCGCCCTCGCCGCTGCGGCCTTCGGCCTGTCTGCCAGCAGCTTTTTCAGTTTCCTGCTCAGCACCTGCAACTCGGCTTTGGCACGCTTCGCCACTTTCCTCGCCTGCTTCATCAGCTTGCGGGCCTCCTTCGCCTGCTGCTTGGCCAAACGTCGTCGGAAACGCGCCTCCTCACGCCGGGCTGCCAGATCGGTGAGTTTGCGGCTCACGTTCTGATTCACAGCACGCTTCACCATGGCATGACCTCTTCGTTTGCGTTGTCGCCCGAAACTGCAGCAGGGAGAATAGCCCCGTCGCTGCAAAATCATCAACTTGCGCGATGTCAGAGAAACCGCTAGCCCGCTGACACCGGCCAGGTCTTCTTTGTTTCAGTCACGCCAGCCTTGAGGATTTTCTCCAGAACAGCAATGTCCACATCGGCGAGTTTGTTGATGTAGAGACATTGCTTGAGGCCGCCCTTGTGCTTGCCGAGCTTTTGCAGGAGCTCTGCCTTGCCGGGAAAGTCGAAGACATAGATCACCGTATTGGCCTTGCGCGGACTGAAGCCGACGACACAGATCGAGCCGGAATGACCCGTGTCGTACGTGTAATGGTACGCACCGAAGCCGACGATGGTCGGACCCCACATCTTGTGGCTTCCAGCCTGTCGCCCTGGCGAACAGCTTCAACAGGGCCTTGGCGTCCTCCCGCCGGGTGTCGTTCTCGACAGCGGCGATGAAGTCACGGACGCTGGCCTCAGTCGGCTTGGTCTTGGTCTCGGCCACGTTGTCTCCTGAACCGCGCGCGGCTTCTGCTCTGCTGACTATCACGGCACCGAAGACGCACCGACGGCACAGGACACGTCAGTCACGCGAAGGTTTCCGCGTGTCGGCCGCATGCGTTTGCTGGCCGGCATGCAGCATTTTATCGAGCAGTTCATATCCAGATCTCTCGCCGTAGCCACGATGATGATAGAAGCGCCGCGCAGCATCGTTTCCTCGCGACAACTGCAGAGAGACGTTCGTACATCCGATTCGTTTGAACTCAGATTCGGCGGCCCTGAGCAGTTCGGAACCCACCCCTGTGTCGCGCCCTGACGGCGAGACGAAGAACTCATCGATTTCGGCAGTCAGCCCCAGGTGCTCCAGGCTGAAGACATAGACAGCAAGCAAGTACGCAACCGGCGTGTCGCCTGCCAGCGCGATCCAGCCGGCCCCGAGTCCCGGCTCTGAAAGCAGGCGTTCGAGCTGGGACGCAACGCGCTGCACCTCGAAGCCTGAAATGGATTCGAAGTCCCAATAGGCCGCCACCAACGGCAGCAACGCCGCTATGTCGTCCGCTTCTGCCTTTCGTATCTGCACCATGCTCTTGTTCTGCAGGCTAACCGTCCGGATCACGCGCGACCACGCGGGGGCGTCGGCTCGTATGAACTGTCATGCCTCATCGGGCATGACGGCGAGCAGATCTGTGACTCCAATGTCCACTCCCGCTTGAAAGAGCAGAGTGCTTGCCTGTCCGCGGTGATGCGTTTGGTGATTGAAAAAGTGCTGAACCAGATAACCGAAGTTCCTGGAAAGGACCTGGCCTGCCATGTTGCGGTAGACGAGCGGGGATGCGAGTTGCGCTGAAGTAAGCGTCTGAGACCACTGCAAGATGACTTCGTCCAACCCGCAGCGATAGTCCTTCAAGCTGCCCAGGGAGGCTGCGATCTCTTGTCGTAGCGAGGCGGGCTGGGGGAACCGCATCAACTCTGTTCGTAATTTTGACGCTTCCGGGTGCTGGGCAAACCGATGCAACCAGATCGTGTCGCCGACTGCAATGTGATTCAGAGTTTGAAGAATTGAACTGAAGAATGCTCCCCGATCCTTTGTGACTTCCTCTTCCGGCAGTGAACCCGCGGCTTCGTACATTCGCTGGTTCATCCAGCGATTGTAATTGGCCATCAACGCTGCGGTTTGGGGTGTCACCTGGGCCTAACGTTTGACGTGAGAGGCCACGCAAGAGCATAGCCCTTGCGACGTCGTCTCGATGGAAGGGTTAGGCCGCTGGCTTGGCAATGAAGGCTTGCTTCTCATGAGGATCAAACCGAACGATGAAGATGCGTATAGAGCGCAAGCAACTCATTCAGTTCGTTCGGTTGAATCAGTCGGATGTTCATAAAATAGAGCGGCCTAACCGCCCGCGTTAAGAGCGGGCGCGTTTCGCGCGTCTTCCCTTCAACGCGCTAGATCGTGCCTTACTGACGAGCGGAAACCTTTCCGGATGGTCGATTGATTCAACCGAAAGATCGATATCCAGATCGGGCCAGTACAAGTGGCGCGGGCTCGCCAGTTCCACATTGAGAAGCTGACCAATCGGCGCACTCTTGAACCAGGGAAACTCTTCGAACGGAACGAATCGCTCAGTATCTTCAATGAGCAACCAAAAGCCATGCTTCGAGACGTTTGATACTTCAACCGCTGGCTGCTTCGTCGTACTCAAAGCGCGCAGCCTTTCGGAGGAAGGGTGTAAGGTCATTTCCCGAGGCGGGAAAGTGCTGACGCTTGACCTGATCCCAGGGAACGACATCATGCGGATTCGCGTCGTCTTCAGCGATGCGCTTCTCCAGTTCGATCCGCTGAGTGTCAGCGAGCGGCACTGCGCCACTGTCGGCTGCAATGCTGTCCAAAATTTCCTCAACAAGAGTCAGGCGCTCTTCGATCGGAAGCCGATCGATCCCAAGAGACTTAACTGAGGCGTTCACAGGCATCTCCATTGAACTTCTGCGAATCTACCAGAGGGAGAGGAAGCTCCGGAAGTTTGGTACATAACCGTTCACCACAACCGGCGGCAAACCTGTGCGCGCCAAGGCCCCGTCCTTCACCAGTTTCATTTGGTCGGTCCGTAACTTGCTCGTTCGGAGAGCCGAGCATTCAGGAATCAAGCCGCAGGCTCATCGCTGCCTCAACCTCACAAACAAATGCACTGCCTCGCCGTCCTTCCCGCCACGCTGCTCCTTTACCTCCAGATAAGCCTGTTTTCGCACGAGGTCGCCAAGTTTCCTGAAACCGTAGTGGCGTTCGTCGAACGACGAATCTGTCTTCTGGAGCGTCGAGCCGACAGTCGAGAGCGGCGCCCAGCCATCTTCTTTCGCCGCAGCTTCTACGGCCTTGGTCAACAACGGTTGAAGTTTCGGAACGGCAACTGCCGGCGCCGGGCTTTCAGATACGCGTGCCGCGTGATTGAGGATCTCCACGAATACGAACTTGTTGCAGGCTGCGCGAAAAGCTTCGGGTGTCTTCTCTTCCCCGAACCCATAGACGGTCAGCCCTGCCTCGCGAATGCGCGTCGCGAGCCGCGTGAAGTCGCTGTCGGAAGACACGATGCAGAATCCATCCAGATTCCTGGCGTGCAGCAAGTCCATCGCGTCGATGATCAGCGCCGAATCCGTGGCGTTCTTGCCATCGGTATAGCGAAACTGTTGCATCGGCTGAATTGCATGACGATGCAGTTCGGCCTTCCATCCTTTCAGGTTGGTTGTCGTCCAGTCGCCATAGGCACGCTTGACCGTTGCCGTTCCGTAACGAGCAACCTCTTCTAGAAGCTCCCTGGTCAGCGATGCCTGCGCGTTGTCCGCGTCGATGAGCACAGCAAGGCGCGCCATCAAGCACCCCTCGCAAGCAAGTGACCCGGTTCCCTGCTGATCTCCATGCCCCACCCGTTGGTCTGTTGTTATCGACACCCTTTGACTGAAGCCTGCCCCCGAGACACTCAATCCGTCAACGGCACCCTTTTTCCGCTACGCTTTCATCACCCTAGATCCGTCAGGAATACGACCATGCCCGTCTACATGCTCTTCATCCGCGAAGGCGCGATCCGCGATCAGGCGGAGATCGATCAGTACAGCCGCATGAATCGCGAGAGCCCGCGCGATCCGAACCTCAAGCCGCTCGTTGTCTACGGCGCCATCGAAGCGGTGGAAG
>CAZBKC010000210.1:0-6190 GCA_964492345.1 uncultured Steroidobacter sp.
CTTGAGATCGCAGGGATAGTCGAGGAAGTAGGGCCGGCGGGTTTTCATTTCGACCGTCGTGCCCTGATTGATCACCAGCGTGCCGGCGCATTCGCTGTCCGGGCAGTGCAATACCGGTGGCGTGGGGCAGGTGGCGCCGAAGCGGATCGGCTTGTCCTGTGCGACAGCCTGTCCGGCGAATGCGCCGGCAAGTGCAAGAACTGCGAACCATCGTGATGCGTGCATGAATCCCCCTGAGCTGATTGTTATGGTGCGGGGGGAAGCATAGAAGCGCATCGACGCGGTGGCGCAGTCCTTGGCGCTTCTTGGCACGACTGAGGCCCTGGAACCTAGGCCCTAGGCCCTAGGTTCCAGGCACTAGGTCGGAACGCCCGCGAACGTCTTCATCTTCGCCTAGCCCCTAGCCCCTAGCCCCTGGTCCCTAGCCCCTACTCTTATCTCGCCCGGGCAACGAAGCCCGAACCCGCGTCATTGCGGGAACGGAAGCGGCCGGTCGCCAGCGAGGTGAAGGTATTGGCCATCGAGGTGTCGTAGACCATCACGCGATTGCGCCCGGCATCCTTGGCCTGGTAGAGCGCGGCGTCGGCGTTGGCAAGCAACTGGCGTAGTTCGTAACCGCTGGAGGCGGTCGTCTCGATGCCGAAACTGGCTGAGACGGTGATCTGGTGCTGGTCGAGCGTGATCGACAGGTCGCTCAGGGCCGAACGCAGTTGCTCGCAACGCTCGCGTGCCGCGTCGAGCGAACATCCCGGCAGCAGTACGCCGAATTCCTCGCCGCCCACGCGGCCGAAAATGTCGTTCGCCCGCAGATGCCTGCGGATTTCCGCCACCACCTGTCGCAGCACGGTGTCGCCACCGGCATGGCCGTAGCGGTCGTTGATGCTCTTGAAATGATCCAGGTCGCACAGCGCGACGCAGACTTCCGTGCCGTTCCTGCGGTTGCTCGTCAGCGCCTCTTCGGCCCGATGCAGGAAATGCGGGCGGTTGGCGATGCCCGTGAGGCCGTCGTGCTGCGACAGTTTCATGAAGTGCAGCTGCGAACGCTTCGTCCGGTAAGCGAAGAGGGCGATGAACGCGGCAACGAGGATCAGCAACGCAATGTAAAGGCGACTGGCTTCGACAGCCTTCTTGTCCAGCGCCTGCTGCAACTGCAGCACTTCGTTTTCCTTGTTGAGCGATTCGATCTGCAATTCGTTCGCTATCGCCTGGTGTTTCACCTTCTCGTAGGCAATCTGCCGGGCACTGAGTTCGTCGAGGTATCCCTTGTCCGCTGCCGCGTACTTCTCGTGATAGTCCAGGGCCGCAGCGATGTCGCCTCTTTCCCGCGCCAGCAGGTAGAGCAGCCGGTAGGCGATGACCAGCGACTCCGTATATTCGCCCTTGATCGCGTTCTCGACGGCGAGCGTCGCATGCTTCTGCACCAGTTCGGGCTGTCCCATCTCCCGGTACGCGCGTGCCAGCAAGGCATCGTGCATCGCAATCAACGGCCGGTAGCGCGCGTCCTGCACTTCCTGGCGATACCTGTCGAGCAGGAGGAACGCGTTTTCATACTTGCTCTGCCTGAGCAGGAAGTTGGCGGCATCGGTCCGGACCAGATTCGCTCGCATCCGATCGCCAATTCGCGAGCAGGCATCGATGATTTCATCCATCTCGGGACCAATGGTCGTGACACGATCCGATTTGTAGATCGCCGCAAGCCTGATCTGTCCACCGCGGCAGATGCCCCGTCCGGCCCAGTTTTCCTGCATGAGCTGGTCCGAATATTTCATCGTGAGGTCGACCAGTCCAACCTCGGAGTAGAGGTAGGCGGCTACGCCGAGCCCTTGCTGCCTTGCTGCCGGATCAGTCACCTTCGGCAGCAATTCGAGCATATGCTCCAGTCTGGCGAATGCCTCTTCGTAGCGTTTGGCGATGCTGAGCGTGTTGACGATCGTGGCCAATGCACGGAAGCTCAGATCCGGCTGGTCGCTCTCTTCGATGATCTGCCTGAATTGAGGGATGGCGGTGGCGTAGTCGCCGCCGTAGGCGGCATGCCAGGCTTTGAGGTACTTCAGGAATTGCCGCTGGTGTTCCGACAGCGCACTTTGGTCTGCACTCAGATCTTCGAGTATCGATACGAACTGGGCGTAGTTGGATGACTTCAGCTCGTCGGCTTTTCTCAGTTGATCGTCGATCTCGTTCGCAACGGCGATCGCCGTGCCGATCAGAAACACCAGTACGAGCGTGAATCCGCGTGGCGCAAGCCTCCACACGGATTCGACTACCCATTGCACTGGATTCGGTTTCGGCACGGCTACGCCTTGTCGCTACTTCTTTTTCCGGCTGGTTTTCTTCTTCCCGCCCTTCTTGCCACTTTTCTTCTTGCTCACCTTTTTCCTGGCGGGCTGTTTCTTCTTCGGGCTGGGCTTTTTCTTGCTGCCTTTTTTCTTCTTGCTGCCTTTCTTCTTGCCGCCGGGCTTCTTCCGGAGACCGCCGCGCTGGGCCGGTTCGTCCGGAGCCGGCGGAGTTTCGCCTTCATCCGGCGCGTCATCCGGCGCTTGCAGTGCACAGAAGACGTTGGCGGAGGCGCCCATCATGACTTCGAGGCCGTGTTGATCCTCCGTCAGGATGGCGTGTCGGGCCGCGGCGTCGATCCCGGCTGCTTCCATGACGTTGCAGAGACCGTCGCCTGCGGTCCCGCGCAGGCGGGCGTCGCTGCCCATTTGTTCCAGAAACTCGATCAGATTGGTCATGTTGTTGTTCCTTGTCTGCGATGAAGAGGTTTCCGAAGAGTGGTCAAGAATTCACGGTGATGGGGCAGAGGCCTTACGGGCCTCGTCACCGCGGGCGAAGCTCACCGTGAAACGTTCGCGCGCGAGAGACCATGTGATCGGCGTGCCGGTTCTGCCCTGCGCGCGCCGCTTCTGAAAGCCCATGTTGCGGGCAATGGCGGCGGCGGCGAGGTTATGTGCGTCGATTCGCACGACAATATGAGTGGCGGTCGTATCACGGAATGCGCGATCGACGAGCGCCGCAAATGCCTCCTGACCATACCCATGGCCCTGCGAACCTTCTGCCATGACGATGCCTGCTTCGCGGTGGCGCTTGGCAGTCCCGGAGCGGAGGAATCCGCAAATGCCGACGGTCCTGGCGCTGTGGAGTTCAACAATGGCATAGAACTGCAGTTGTCCCGGGTCTCTCTGCGCCAGGCGCAGTGCATTGCCGAAATTCCGCAGCGCCGCGGCGCGCGTGAGCGGCGGTCCGATGTGTTGCATGACTGCCGGATTAGAGTACAGATCACAGTACATCTGTTGATCGGCTTCGGTCAGCGGACGCAGCCGCAACCGCGCCGTAGCCTGCGCCTTCACCGCACCATGGTCCAGAGTTCGCAGCTTCTCGCGGATTTCCCGGAGCGGCACCAGCGGTCCCGCCGGAGGGATGACTAGCGTCATGTGGATATCGAGATCGGCGTCCGGCAGATCCCGCAGTGCCAGGCGTTCGATTTTCGGGCGATTGGTCGGCAGTGTTGCCGCTCTGTACACGATGACCTCGTGGTGGAGCGGGTAGTCGCTCGCAAGAATATCGACCAGCAGCTGTCGATGATCCGTGCCCGTAGAGAAGCGCGTATATGACTGGTCGCCCGCGATGCCGATCTGCCACAGCACCAGGTAGGCCGTCGGATCGATGCGGCGGCGATAGAACATCAACTGGCTGGCTTCGAAGTGCTGGCAGCCCACTTCGCCCGGATCGATTTCCAGGTCGGCGTAGAGGCAGTCCTCGGCGGACACGCCGGGCTCCATGTGGGCTTCGTAGCCTTCCCTCCGGGCGGTCGCAATGGCCTTGCGAGGCGGCAGCGCGAATACCCCGGGATGCCCGTAAAACGCACCGCATACCTTCTTGCCCGCGCGGACTTCAGTGAGCATGGCCTCGACCATTTCGCGGTAGGTCTGCGCCCGCGGCTTACCCTCCCGGTAGTACTGCTGCAGGCTGCGCACGTCGGGATTCATCTTCGCGAGCCACAGCTCCATGACGCCGTCCGAGAGGCCCGTGAAGACGACATCGGCCTGCTCGATATGACTGCGCGAGAGCGGGGTCAGGTGCGAGCCGAGCGTCATGCCGACGCCCACGCATACCAGACTTCCCGGTTTGGTCATGAACTGCGTTCCCGCGGCCAGCTATTGTTGGGATCGACGCAGTGTGATTGGGCGCCGCGTGCGTGACAAGTCTGTTGACGTGACTCACCTCACGGCTTCGCCGCCGGTGGAGCTGCATCTCCAACATATGCGAAGCGCTGCACTCTGCGGCCGTCGTGCTCGATGGTTTCAGTGAACATCCTCAGCGGCCGGACCCACAATCCCCGATCGCCGTACAGCGTCCGATAGACCACCAGCGACTCCCCGGTTTCCGAGTGCCGCGCGACGCCGATGACCTCGTAGTCCTTGCCCTTGTAGTGCCGATAGCGCCCCGGCTGGAGTTCCGTACTCATTCGCCGGCACTCATTCGACAGGGCTCGGGGAAACGCTGAACAGTTTCGCCAGGAAGACGGTTTCGACCTCGCGCCGCAGCAGCAGGGTCAGGCCACGAACAATGGCGCGGTGCATGCGGCAAACCTCGTCAACGGGGGGGAGCCACCGCCGTTCACGTTAGCAGATTGGCCGGAATTTCCCGGAGGCGGGATTGCCCCGAAGAATGCCAGGGGTCAACGTGACCGCGGCAGTCGCCGCGCAGCGGCAGCGGAGTCCGCCAGCCAGCCGTTCGACGGTTGCCAGTTCCCGAGTTCCTGCCGCCGGCGCTGCCAGGCCGCTTCGAGCGCCCTGGCTGCTTCGGGAAGGGTGAGCGGGATCGAACTGGACGGACGGAACAGGCCGGTCATCGCGGTCGTGATATTCATGTCTGCTTTCCACCGAGGCGCAACACGCGCTGCATAGACTCGCCGGCCGGGTGGCCCGTTCCACGACGGTGATCGTCGGCCTGACGACTCAGGTCATCGGTCAGGCCATCTGCCAGGGCATCGGCGACCAGGCCGAATGCCATGACGCAGAGAAACAGCACACCGAGAACGGTGCCTGCGATCACTCTTGCGATGACTCCGAGCATGATCCTTCGTCCTGTGTCGTGGGCCGTACGTTAGCCGCGCAGACGGATTCGATCATCGGCTGCCGCGGCATCAGACTGATTCCCGTGCGACAGCAATCGCGCGGTTGCCAGTGAGGTGCAGTGTGCTGTCGGCGAGGCAGGCTGCCATCGTCCTTAGGAGCCATCATGGGGGTGACTAAAGTGGGTGACGCCGTCAGAAGAACTTCGTCAGCGCCGTCACCCTCCCTTCAGTACACGTCCCTGCGATACCCGCCGTCGATCGTGAGTTGCTCGACGATGTCCGCACCCAGGATGTGCGTGAGCGCCGCATCGACGCCCGGCGCCATTCCCTGCAGGCTGCCGCACACGTAGATCGCCGCACCTGCTGCGATCCATTCGCGCAGGGTATCGGCGCGATCCAGCAGGCAGTGCTGGACGTAGCGGCGTTCGGCCTGATCGCGCGAGAAAACGAGATCGAGACGTTCGATCGAACCGGCGCACGACCATCGATCGAGGTCATCTGCATAGAAGCAATCGTGTGCGGCGCTGCGCTCCCCGAAGATCAGCCAGTTGCACATGTGACCGGCAGCGATGCGTGCTTTCAGCAGCGCCCGCAGTCCGGCGATGCCCGTGCCGTTGCCGATGAGGATCATCGGGCGGGCGTCGGCCGGCACATGGAAATTCGAGTTGGGCCGGATGCGCAGCGCGATCTGCGCGCCGAGTCCGGCCTGCTGCGTCAGCCAGCCGCTGCCGAGACCCGGCTCGCCGTCCGGGCGCTTCATCTGCCGGATCAGCAGATGGATCGCGCCGTCGGATGGTACGGAGGCAATGGAATACTCGCGATGCGGCAGCGGCCTGTCCGCTGCAGTCCAGGTCGAGTTGCGCGGATCGATTTCGGCGACATCGCCTGCCTGCCATTGCGCGTTCGCGCCCGGTTCGGGCTGCAGCGCGATGTGATAGCACGGATCGCCCGCACTTCCCGGATTGACGAGCGTGCGTGCGACGAGTCGCCAGCGTTCGTAATTCGGTGTGTTCCAGTCGGCCAGATCGGGGCTGCCGCTCAGTACGCTCAATTGGTGTTGCCAGTGACGCAGCGCGCCTTCGTCGCCGTTGTCGACCTCGATCACATCGAACA
>CAZBKC010000211.1:0-6177 GCA_964492345.1 uncultured Steroidobacter sp.
GAAGAAGAACGGTTTCCGTGCCGACCAGGTGCAGGCGTTCCTGCCGTCACCGATGGCGACAGCAACGGCGATGTGGCACTCGGGCAAGAACCCGCTCAGGAAAATCACGCACACGAGCGAGGAAGTCGCGATTCCGAAAGGACTCAAGGTCCGTCGACTGCACAAGGCATTCCTGCGCTACCACGACGCCAACAACTGGCCGATGCTGCGCGAGGCCCTGCGTCGCATGGGCCGCGCGGATCTGATCGGCAACGGCAAGCATCATCTGGTACCGATCTGGCAGCCTGCAGGCACGGGCGATGCGCCCGAAGGTCGCCGATCCACCTCCCATCGCGTCGCTGCACCGCAGAAAGCAGCCCATTCGGGTAAACCCCAGCGATTCCGTACGCAGCACACAGGACTGAAGGGCGTGAAAATGCCGCGCAGCCCTGGTCGGTCCTGACCGGTCCGTGACATTGCTTCACAGCAGGCAGCTGTGACTACCCATTTATAACCCCCCCTCGACTGACTCACTAACCGGGGTCTCATTAAGCTTTCCTCCAACTTGATGAGGACGCCGCCATGAACTCCACCAACCTGATTCCCTCGATTACAGCCCGCAACGAACGCCCGGCCAGCCGCTCCATGATCTGGGCCCTGGCCATTGCCGCCTGCGTGGTTGTCGACGCCGCCGTGGTGTACGGCCTGTTCGCTCTGGGAAGCTGGATTCTGGATGTATCCGCACTGCGGTCGCTGATCGTGCCGGTCATCGGCTTGACGGTGGCGGGCATTGCAGTCGCATCGACCGGCCGCCGGGCATGGCACCGCGGCATGTCGTTCGGTATCTGAACGATGTCGCAGCTCATGATCAATCATCACAACGCCATGGTGGACAGTGTGCATCGTTCGCCGGTACGCCGCGTCATTGTCTGGTGGGCAGCCATCCTCGCCCCGCTGGCGATCGCGAAGAAGAACAAGCCCGTCTCTCGCGCGCATCCCGAGGAGTGCGATTGCCCGACGTGCGATGCCGATGTGATTCGCGCCGTTCACGGAGACTGAGCAGGAGTTGCCCACTGTCATAAGCATGGCAACTCCGTCACGGTTTGAACGGTCTTATTCGCGATTCAGTGCTTTCTTCCTGTTGCAATCTCAATAGAATAGGCAGCCTAAGAACAATATCCGGACCGGGAGACCGGGTGGTCTCGCAAGAGTCACCCCCGACGTCGTGGAAGCCCAGCACAAGTTGTCGATGAGTCGTGCCACGATCTGGTGGGTAGTCCTTCTCGCCTCGGTGTTGATCAACGCGCTGGTCGTGGCTGCCATCGGATCCGCCTGGAGCAGCCTTGCGATCGGCTCTCTCTGGCGCCACGTGCACATCGACGGGGCCCTCTTCGAGACAGGTCTTATCGTGCTCGGTGCGCCGATGATGATGGTGCTCGTCTGGACCCACTGGCGCCGCCGCGGACCCCACGAATCATTCTCGCTCCGAACGCGCCGCTTTCCCGCAAAGAAAGCCCGCCTTGCGGCGGGCGTGAATGGGGAGTCGAGGATCAACGCGAACAAGGAAGAGTGACGGAAGTGACGTAAGTCACGAAGGTGACGCGGGTTGGAAGAACCTCACATCTTCAGAATGAGTGACTCAACTGCACGCCACCCCATAGCGCGCTTCGGTCGGCCTCGCCGGCACGCAGCTCGGCGGTCTGATAGTTGAGCGCGTAACTCAACTGGGTGTTCTCGAAAATCCGGGTGACGACTCCGACCCAGACCTCTGCCACCAGCGGTTCGATATCCGAGTACGAATACTCGACCGGGCTATCGCGGAACTGCCCCTGCAGGAAGGCGTTGTACGCACGCGCCTTCAGTCGTGCGCCGGTGAAGAAATACATCTCCGGCCGTCCACCTGACTGCGCGGACACCGGCATCGGCGCACCGATGTAGTCCCGCAACTCCGGCGCGAAACCCCACCACGGCGAGTTGAACCTGCCGACACGCACGGAAATCGCAGCGCTCGCCTCGGTGAGGTACCCGACGCTGCCCTGCACCGTCGTCTTTACATCGAGCGTCGCAGATGGGTTCGCAACCCACAGGCGATGCCGCGCCAGCGTGTAACGCGCAGTTGGCTCGCCGCCTGCTGAGATCTGGTTGTCGTAGCCCCTCACGGGATCCGCGCCGACCAGTTCGTGAATATCCGAATGCAACCCGCCTGCGGCCTTGAGACCGAGAACCCCGATCGTCAGGCTGCTGGACCATGCGCTGCGATCGTCGGCGTCGACACTCACACGGCCGTTCGATGTGAACAGCAGGCTCGCGTACGGCCGGTCGTCATGGATGGGCTGCGTCGATTCGATGTCGGCTGGCGTAAAGGCCATCAGGCCGAACTGTCGTGCGTGATGGACGGATGCCACGCCTTCCGGCAGCAGGAATGCGTCGATCCACTTGAGCACGGGATCGAGCGACAACAGACCATCGCGGGCGCTGTCACCCGAGATTGTCAGCGCGAATCCGCCGGTGTAGTCACGATCGTGACCGCCACCCGCCGCAAACAGATCGTTGTCGATCTGCAGCCGCACGCCATCGATTTCACCTGTATCGGCCGCGGAGGACGCAGCAGATGCAGTCGCTGTGGCCGCCAGCCACAATGCTGCGGCGAGTGCTGTCGCACGGAAAGCTGCTATTCGGACACCCATTGCCAGTTGCCTGTGCCATCGCACCAACGTCCCGAATTCCTTTACGAGCCGTTGCCTTCACCGGATTCACGTCTTGCGGGCGTGTACTGTCTACCAACCGCCGCGCGACGATAAACGCGCGCAGAGGAATGACATTGATGAACGCTCATGCAGGAATCGTCGGCACTGCACGTCATGTCGTGCTGTCGATTCGTGCTGAAGCATCGCGCGGCACAAGGCATCGCGCGTACCGCTGAAGGTCTTGTGTGGACACTATCGATAGTCAGGCGAGGTCTCCCGCGGGAAAGCAGGCCCCCACAGGCAGAAGGAAACCATTCAAAGTGAGCAGGCGCGCGCAGTGCATGGCATTGCGGTACGATTTCTTCAGGCTCAAACAACGTGACAGGCGGGCGCTGCGTCGTTGCCGAGGGGGCAAGGCACCCGCCGGGAAGTACAACGATGGACAAATTCACGTGCATGCAGGCGCTGGTGCGGGTCGTGGAATCCGGCAGTTTTGCCGAAGCCGCGCGACGTATGAGCGTCTCGGCTCCCATGGTCACCAAGTACATCGGTCACCTGGAGCAGCTGCTCGGTACGCGCCTGCTGAACCGTTCGACGCATTCGCTGAGCCTCACGGACTCCGGACACGCCTATTACCAGCGCTGCGTACAGTTGCTGGAAGACATCGACGAGGCCGAAGCGGTCGCGGGGGCACAAAGCGCTTCGCCGCGGGGCTCGCTGCGGATGAGTGTGTCGTCGGACTTCGGCGTGAATCACCTGGGGCCGGTGCTGCTCGAATATTCGCGTCAGTATCCGGACGTGCGGATCGAAGTCTCCGTCAGCAATCATCTGGTCGACCTGGTCGAGGAGGGCTTCGACCTGGCGGTGCGTATCACCACGCAACTGCGTACGAATCTGGTGGCGCGCAAGCTCGCCACTTCCAAGCTCGTGACGTGCGCGGCGCCGGCCTACATAGAACAGCACGGCGCGCCGCAGATCCCGGAAAACCTGGTGCATCACAACTGCCTGTCGTTCAGCGATCCCATGCTGGCGACGGAGCAATGGCGCTTCGAACGCGAAGGCCGTTCATCGGTCGTCAAGGCAACCGGCAGTCTGCGCGCCAGCAGTAATGAGCTGCTGAAACTCGCCGCGCTGCAGGGCCAGGGCATCGTGCTGCAACCGAGCTTCAACGTGAGCCAGGAATTGCGCGACGGCAGCCTGGTGCCGCTGCTGTCCGACTACGACGCGGGGACGCTCGGCATATTCGTCGTGTATCCGAACCGCAAGCACCAGACCGCCAAGGTCCGCAGCTTCATCGACACGCTGGTGGGACGCTGGGGGGAGAACTCGGATCAGGATCCGTTCTGGGCGGACGGAGACAAAAACAAGAAGCCGCAAGAGACCGCATGAAAGAATTTCATGAAAAAATTTCTGTTTCTCTTTTATGCGGTCTTTGCGGCCTCTGTTCTCTACCTCTCCAGCTCCCACTGCGCAAACGCCACGTTGCTGCGGACATGCAGCCCGAATCCCGCGTGAACGAAGTGCCGCTCCAGCCGCGTGCGATACCAGTCGGCATCGCGCAGGTGGATATCGCTGTCGCTGCAGGACAGGTCGGCGTTGCCGCTCCAGTCTTCTTTGGTGGGCGCGTGAAAATACAGCGCGCCGCGGGATAGGCGGCCCAGATTCGCCATCGCGCGCGCCGCGTCGCGATCCGACAGGTACTGCAGCACGTCGTAGCAAAGCACCAGGTCGAAACGGCGGACGGATTTATAGGTCGCGAGCGATGCCTGCGTCCAGCCATACCGCTTGCAAAGATGTTCGCTGATCTCAATGCCCGTGTACGTGGCTTTCGGAAAAGCACGGAGCAGCGGCGCGCGCAGCAGACCGAGACCGCATCCAGCGTCCAGGATGCGACGCACCGGCAATTCCAGATGCTTCATCAGCGCCGCCACCGCGTTCGCGCGAAGCGCCATTTCTTCGCGCGTCGTCACGCGGGTGCGAGGATTTCCATAGAACCGTTGGTAGAAGGCGGGGGTGAAGCGGTTATGGGACATGAGGCCACTGGCGACTGGCTGCTGGCGACTGGCCAGAGAAATTCCGAACGGGACGAATTCTAGCGAACTGGCTGACTGTCCGATCCGATTGTTCTGGCCAGTCGCCAGCAGCCAGCTGCCAGTCGGCCTGCTCTTGCATTGCCCTCTTCCTCCCCCACCTTCAGTGCCGTGTCCCTTGAAGGTTCGATTCATGGCCATCCGTAATCCTCATTCGTGGATGTGGGCCGAAGCCTGCGAAATGCTGGAGCAGGCGCAGCGCCTGCAGCGGCAGTTCTTCCGCTTCGGTCACGGGGCGGAAGCGCAGCCGCGCTGGGAACCGCCGGTGGACCAGGTGGCCTCGGATCATGTGCTGGAAATCACGGTGGCGCTGCCCGGTGTGGCGCCGGAAAACGTCCGGGTGGGGATCGAACAGGGCGCGTTGACCGTTGCGGCGCTGCGCGCGTTGCCCGTCAATGAACGCACCACGTCGGTCCACCGGCTGGAGATTCCTTACGGGCGCTTCGAACGGCGTATCGCACTGCCCGCGGGACGTTACGAATTGCTGGACCAGGTGTGCACGAACGGCTGCCTGATCCTGCGCCTTGCCCGGTATTGAGCGGATGCTGAGCTGAATTGCATGGGAGCCGACATGGCAGATCTCGATCAAGACAAGACCACGCAGGAACCGACGGTGACGGATGACATGCTGATCATCCTGCCGGTACGCAACCTGGTGCTGTTCCCGGGAACGGTATTGCCCGTTGGGGTCAATCGTGAGCGTTCGCTCGCGGCGGCGCAGGAAGCGATGCGTGCACATCGCAAGATCGGCTTTCTGCTGCAGAAGGATCCGGAAACGCAGAATCCCGTCGCCAGCGACCTGCATCGCATCGGCACGGTCGCGAGCATCGTGCGCTATGTCACGGGCCAGGACGGCACGCATCATCTCGTGGTCCAGGGCGAGCAACGCTTTCGCGCGCTCGACTTCCAGGACGGCCTGCCTTTCATGATGGCGCGCGTCGAGTACCTGCCTGACCCGAAGAACTTCTCCAATGAAGTCGAGGCGCGTTCCCTGAATCTGAAGCGCCAGTCGGCCGAAGCCGTGTCGCTGCTGCCGCAGGCGCCGGCGGAACTCGCCAATGCCATCCAGGCCGTGGAATCGCCCGCGACGCTGGTCGACCTGGTGGCGAGCTTCATGGACGTGAAGGCCGCCGAAAAGCAGCAGCTTCTGGAAACGCTCGACCTGCGCGCCCGACTCGATCGCGTCAGCGAACTGCTGCAGAAGCGCATCGAAGTACTGCGCCTGCAGCGCCAGCTCGAGGACAAGACCCGCGAAGCCATCGACGAGCGCCAGAAGGAAGCGCTGCTGCGCGAACAGATGCGCCAGATCCGCAAGGAGCTGGGCGAAGACGGCCAGTCGGGCGAAGAGCTCAATGAGCTGCGCCAGGCGATCGACAAGGCCGGCATGCCCGAGGAAGCGCTCGAACAGGCCCGCAAGGAAC
>CAZBKC010000212.1:0-6094 GCA_964492345.1 uncultured Steroidobacter sp.
GCGCTGGCGGAGCCGGTTCCGTTGACGTTCGCGAGCTTGATGACGAAATCGTTTATGCGGTCTTGCGCGCTGGTGCTGGGCATGGAAGTTGATCGCTCGCGTGCGGAATCTTGATCGTCGATTTCTGCATGTCCCATGCGGCTGTGGGACAGCGCTCGGCGCACAGACCGCAATGCACGCACAGGTCCTCGTCCTTGACCATGACGCGCGCGGTCTGTTTCAGGGGCGTCGAGACGAACAGCGGCTGGGTCTTGTTGCTTGCCGGCGCTTTCAGATGCTGGCGCAGTTCGTCTTCGGGCCGGTTGTCGGTCATCGTCAGGCAGTCGACCGGACAGATGTCGATGCAGGCATCGCATTCGATGCACAGCTTCGCGTCGAAGACCGTCTGCACATCGCAGTTGAGGCAGCGCTGCACTTCAGCCGCCGTCTGTTCCGCATCGAAGCCCAGTTCGACTTCGATGTTGATCTTCTTGAAGCGTTCCTTGAGCGACACATGCGGCATCAGCCGGCGCTCGGCCGCGTTGTAGTCGTTCTTGTACGACCACTCGTGCAGGCCCATCTTGCGGCTGGACAGGTTCAGCAACGGCGGCAGGCGCTCGGTGACGCTCGCGCCCTGCAGGTAGCGATGCAGCGAGATCGCAGCCTGATGCCCGTGCTCGACGGCCCAGATGATGTTCTTGGGACCGAAGGCTGCATCGCCGCCGAAGAACACATCGGGCCGCGTCGACTGGTGCGTGAGCTTGTCGACCTTCGGTACATGCCACTTGTCGAACTCGATGCCGAGATCGTTCTCGATCCAGGGGAAGGCATTCTCCTGGCCGATGGCGAGGATCACGTCATCGCAGGGAAAGAGCATTTCACCGACCGTCCGCTCGGACACGATGCGATTGCCATCGAGTTCGTACTCCATGCGGTCGAATATCATGCCGACGAGCCGGTCGTTCTCGACCACGAAGGATCTGGGTGCGTGGTTGATGACGATCTCGACGTTCTCGTCCTCGGCGTCCTCCAGTTCCCAGTCCGACGCCTTGAAGAAATTGCGCGGCTTGCGTGCCATGACTTTCACATCGGCGGCGCCGAGCCGCAGCGACGAGCGGCAGCAATCCATCGCCGTATTGCCGACGCCGATGATGAGCACGCGCCTGCCGATGCTCTTGATGTGTTCGAAGGCGACGGATTCGAGCCAGTCGATGCCGATATGGATGTGTTCGCGAACCGCATCCGAGGCATTGCGGCCCGGCAGATCGAGATCCTTGCCCTTCGGCGCGCCGCTGCCGACGAAGATGGCGTCGAACTGCTTCGAGTTCAGCAGGGCCTGGAGACTCTCGACAGGCGAACCGAGCCGCAGATCCACGCCCATGTCGACGATGTAGCCGATCTCCTCCGACAACACGCCCGCCGGCAGGCGGAACGAGGGAATGTTCGTACGCATCAGCCCGCCAGGCGTGTCCCACTTCTCGAAGATGGTGACGTCGTAGCCGAGCGGCATCAGATCGTTTGCCACCGTCAGCGACGCCGGTCCGGCACCGATGCACGCGACGCGCTTGCCGTTCTTCTGCTTCGGCGCGCGCGGCAGGAACTGCGTGACGTCGTCGCGATGATCCGCGGCAACGCGTTTCAGCCGGCAGATCGCGACGGGCTTTTCCTCGACGCGACCGCGCCGGCAGGCCGGTTCGCAGGGTCGGTCGCAGACGCGGCCGAGGATGCCGGGGAACACGTTGGACTCACGGTTGACCATGTAGGCCTCCGTGAACTTTCCCTGCGCGATGAGCCGTATGTATTCGGGGACGTCAGTGTGGGCCGGACAGGCCCATTGGCAATCGACGACTCGATGAAAGTAGTCAGGATTCCCGGTATCGGTCGGTTCCACCGCGACGCAAGCCCCCTCAAAGCAACCGTGCGATGTTCGTTGATATCGCATCTGATCGATGCGGCAAGCCTATACCCAATAGACGGGGGCGGGAAGGCGTGGGATCTTCGGGCTCTTCCTGTGGGGCCCGGCTTTGGGCGGCCTTTCGGAGATGTCAGGCTAAAGCCTGACCTACAGGAAGCAAGAAAGCTTTCTTCACAGAACCGTCACTCGGAGCGCCCCCTCGAAGTACGGACTTCCCGAAACGCTGCCGCCGGCTATCGCAGCCTGCGGACGGAGGCGCCGCCGAGTCCGCACATCACTCTTGCTCTGCCGGTGCCGTGGCCGCGGATTTGCCAGTCATGGACCGGTGCCAAGATTCTTGCTCTGCGCTGACCACGTGTCGGGATCGCACTTTGCACAGATGCGTGTTCGCAGCGTCGTAATGGCGTCCTTGTCGTTCTGCAACGTCGCCCTGAACCAGTTCACGCCCATGTCTGCGGCATCGCTCTGGATGGCGGGATCGGTCGAGACCGTTCGATGGTCGCCGGAATTGCGACTCACCACCATGGCGGCTATCCCGTCGCGCAACAGCGAGTAGTCCAGATTGGATGGCTTTCTGGCGATGTCTTCCTCGCCGCCAACGATGAAGAGAACCGGCGCAGACACCTTGCTCATCAGAGCGCCCGCCGCTTCTTTCGTGGTGTTCGGCCCCAGGCTGGAGCCCGAAAGTACATAGACCGATTTCACGCGGGAATCCCGGGCGGCCAATGCCAATGAAGTCATGCCGCCACAGGAATTACCGGCGGCCACGATACGATTGACGTCGAGTCGGTTGGCGTAAGGACTGCTCGAGGTTCCATTCTCCCGGATCGCCCATTCAATCGCCGCCGCCTGATCGTCGACGGTAAAGCGACCGGGTGCAGCAGGATCCGCGTTCGGCAGACTCGTCACCGCAACCACGAAAAAGCCTTCTTCCGCCCAGCGTTCCAGAATCGTCGTCCACGTAGCATCCCTGCGAACGCAGCCGCCATTGGCCCAGGCGATGATGGGAAGCGGTGCACCGGCTTTGATGTCTGCAGGACGGTAGATGTTGTAGCCAGGAAGATTGGCGCTGGTCTCTTTCGTTATGGGTGCGGTTGCGCCGCTCGCATGGACGGTTGCGAGCATGAACGAGACGGAGAGCACGACCTGGGTGAGACTCTTATGGGCTTTCATTGTGACCTGCAGCTATTGAGGACGATGATGACGAAGGAGGCATTCCAATCGATTGGTTCAGAATTGCGGGGCGAGCCTGGCCTCCTCCGCCTTCAGCTTCTCGCCGTCAGCGGCAATGATCCATTGGTCTGCGACCATCCTGTCGATGCCCGTATCGAACAGCTTCAGATAGTTGCTGCGTGACTTGTACAGTGTGCGCAGTTTCTCAGGGGAGAAAGGCTCCTGCAGGCCGATGAGTGCGCGCATCATGTTGCTGCTGTCCGCGGGCGCAGAGGCGATGTACCGCACTGTCGGAACGTCGACGTAGGGAGAACGGATACCGCCTTTGGCATTGCCGTGTTCGTCCCGCACGATCACGCCATTCTGCATCTCGATGCGTGCACCTTTCGGCGGTGCTGCGCCCTTCATCACCCAGTCGACAAGATGGCGGACGGCGTTCTCATACAGCGGCGCCATCGGGAACTGATTGAGCTGTTCGCCGGGCTTCATCGCGTCGGTGAGCGTCGAGAACACGACCTTGGGATCCGTGATCCCCCGTGTCACGACGTGCGACGCCGCGGCGAACTGGTAATGCCGATAGCGATCGTCGGGTGCGTCGGCATCCGGCCGCAGGACCATCGGTCGCCTGGATGCGCCGAAGAACATCAGGTCGCCTTCGCCGACGGCATGGATGATCGCAGCATCGCCGCCATTGATCGGCTTGTCGGAGAACGCTTCGCCGGGCGAATAACCGTCATAGATCGGCCTGCCGTCCGGCATGCGCGCCTTCGCGTGCGAGTCCTGAATGTATCGCAGCGTCGTGCCCCCGGTTTGGGAAGAGCCTCCCATCAGCAGGTACTTCACTTGCGTGCCGGCGAACGGACCGTTCGCGAGATTGCTTTTCAGCAGTGCGCCGACCTGCGACAGGATGGCCTGCGAGATCAGGTCCTGCGGCCCGCCGCCCATGGGATTGAACGGTCCTGGCGCCGCGGCCGCTTCCGGAATCTGCAACGATGCGTAACGGGACGGATTCGATTTCCTGACGTGAGTTTCCAGCGCGGAGCGTTGCGACGCGACCGCCGCCCAGCCATGGCCCGCGGGCAGCCATACGTTGCGCATGCCCCAGAACGGTATCGCGCCCGCCGTGTGAATCGTTTCCACTGCGACAAGGCCCGTGAACTTCTTCGAGTCCTTCGGTTTGCGGACGAGCAGCGAGGTCGTATAGGGCTTGCCATCGACCGTACCGGAGACGAAGTACTCCTCCTCGACGTAGCCGTAAGGCGTCAGTGCCGGGATCGGCAGTCCGGGGCCGGCGACGGGTTGTTCGTTGGCGCCCCGGAAGGGCTCTCCCGATTCGGCCGTTATTGCAATGGGACCCGAGATGCCCGGGATCGGGGCGGGATCCGGGTGTGCAGCCGTCACTTTCGAGAGCAGTGCAAGCGTTCCGACCAGGGCGAGCCGACCGGTTCGACGCCATGCGTGGAGTGTGATCATCATGTGCCTCTTCGACAGAAAACCTTTCTTGTGCGCCACCCGCGAAGCGATGAACGGCGCGGCGGCGCCTCTGAACTATCCGCCAACCGCTATCCGCCAACCGCTTCTTTCTTGCTAGCGAGAGCCGAAGGAATAACGCAATGTCAGGCCGATCTCGCGCTCGGCGACTCGTCCAAACGAGGTGTAACCCGATGGACCGAAGGTCGTCGCCAGACTGAACGAGTTCACCTGCTGATCGGCAATGAAGGTGAGTGTGTCGTCGTCGAGTGCGTTCTTCGCGAACGCGGAGACTTCCCAGGCGCCGCTCTCGCTGCGTAGGCCCAGGTACACATTGAGCAGACCATACGAGTCGACGACGAAGTTGGTCGCGTTCGCCGGATTGTCGTTCTCGGCGTAGTAGTTGAAGAGTCCGCGGACGAATGCGTCGGTGCCGGTGAACAGCGGGAAGGAATACTCCGTCTGCAGCGTTGCGCTCCATTCGGACGCGTTCGACGACCGGTCGTTCGACTCGCACATTGCCGGTCCCGGTGGGCCCCCTGCGGCGCGCCAGGCAGCGCCGGTCGACGGCAGGGTTCCGGCATCGGGAATGCCATCGAAGTTGCTGTCCCGACACGGCAGCAGTGCGTCGTCGAACTCGCCTTTGGCGTAGCTCGCGGACAATCCGACGGTCCAGTTCGGCGTCACTCTCAAGGTCGATTCGAAGTCGACTCCCAGCACATCCGCATCGCCGTTCGCGATGAAGCTGCCGGCTGTCTGAACCTGGTCCTGGGTGCCCAGATACGGAATGGCCGAGTGCTGCGATATCAGGCCGTCATAGTGCTGTTGATACAGGGCGAGATTGAGGCTCAGGCGTCGATCGAAGAGCGTGGTTTTCATGCCCACTTCGTACGACTCGGACTCCTCGTTATCCAGGAAATTGAACTGATTGCAGTACGCCGGATCGGCACACGTCGGCAGTCCGAGCACCGGACCCGGACCGCGTCGCCATGACGTACCGGTGTTCAGGTACATCATGAGGTCCTCGGTGAACCGATGTGACAACGACACGTTGTAGATGAACGGCTCATCCTTGCGCGGCACGCCGAACTGGCTCGAACTCGGCGCAATGCGCAGATCGCAGGTGCCAGGGTAGGTGCCCGGTATCGATCCCGGCACGACGCAAGGGACGACCGTATAGGCTTCAAGGGTGCCGATGCGCGTCGTGCTGTCGGACTCGGCGACGATGTAGCGCCCGCCGAGCGACAGTTCGGTCTGGTCTGTCAGGTGCAGGTTGACCGTCGCGAACACGGAGCGTTCCTCTTCCTTCCGCTGGCGCGGGACTTCGGACCACAGCAGGTATCGGGGATTGAACACATTCGGGCTTGGCGCGTTCGGCGGCCCGAACGCGCCGGGAAGGAATCTGGCCGGCGTGATCTGCAGCCCCTTGCCGTCCACTCGCGCCGTGAACAGACCGATCGTGTAGTCCAGGAAGCCGGCGATCCGTTCGTCCGACGACAGGCGCACCTCGTTCATGAACTGCTCGGTGACGCTGTCGGGCATCTGCCCGAGGCCGTT
>CAZBKC010000213.1:0-4789 GCA_964492345.1 uncultured Steroidobacter sp.
GTTGGAACTGCGGCCGCGTGTGGCCGTAGCCATGACCGGAGAAGCGGCCGGCGACGCAGACTTGATATGGCCTGATCTCGCACGCATTTCGATTCTCGACCTGGCCGATGACGGCGCCGGGCGGATTGTCGTGTCAGCGCTCGGGGACCAGGTGGTGACCGTGGAACTTCGAGTGGCCGGGGTGCTGCACCACAAGCAGGGCGTGACGCGGGACGGTACGGCGGGAACCTTCGAGGGGGATGCCGACCGCCCGGTGTTGCTCACCCTTTCGGTACCCGATGGGCGAAAGCTGTCTCTTGAGCGCCACTAATCCACAGAGACCCTTCCTGGCTCTGTTTCGCCGCCCCGCCGACATGCGGGGCGGCGACTCGCTTGCGTGCCTCGCGCCTTCCCGCCAGGAACTGACGCGAGTACTGCCGCGGCTACCCGCAGAACGGAGGGCGCTCGCCGATGTGCTGCCACCAGGCGCAGTCCAGGAGGCCGTACGATTTCGCGCGGAAGGTAGAGCTTGGTGGCTAATCCTCGACAGCTCGATTTCGCAAGAGCTTCAGGACGCACCTTGGGAGTCGCTAACGCTGGGTGGCGAGACGCTGGCCGCAAACGCGCTCGTTGTGCGCGACGCGGCTTGGCCCGAGCTCGCCCCGGAAGAACCGATCGGCCTTCGCCGGGGCGGCAGCGGCTTTCTGAACCTCTTCCCCGTGCAGGAGCACGACTTCGCAGCCCGCCTCGAAGCGCACGTCGCGAGCGAGCGACTGACCCACTGCTATCCGCGGTTCGCCCGCGAGGGCCTCGACCGATTCGATGAACTGATCGTCGTGGCGCACGGCGATGCGCGCGGTCTGTTGTCGTCCGGCGGAGAGCATTTCGCCATTGAAACAAACGCGCTGCCGCGGCGCATATGGCTTCTTGCCTGCAACATCGATGGTGCGATGTACAGGCTTGCGCGCACGTTGCTTGCTCGAGGCGTGCGATCGGTCGTCACTTCGACTGGTGAGCTGTCGGCGACGGAAATGGCTGGCATCGTGGATGAGTGGCTTTCTGCCAAATGCGCAGACGCACCCGAGGACTGGATTCGGACGCGCCGGGCGGCCGAGTCCGACAGCGGTGGTGTGCGCGCCCTGACCATCCATGGCGAGATCTGCGTGGATAGGTCCGCTGCGAGCAGATGGAATCGACGTACCTGGAGTGGCTTCGCGGATGGTCGCAGTCCGAGGATCGGAAGGAATCTGGAGGAACTCGAGCGCGCGATCGGGATGCTTGAACTCCCCGAGACGGATCTCTGGCCTGTAACGCGGCATTGGCTGTTGGTAGACGCATTACGGCAGGCGGAGAACCTCGACCACGCGAACATGAATCGATTGCTTGCGCGGGTCGAAGCCTGTGCCCGGGACGCGAACGCGCATTACGCGATCGCGAACGCTCATTACCGACGAGGCGAATACGCGCGTGTAGCCAGGAAAATCGTAGAAGGTCTTGTCTGCGACACAGCTGATGCGGAGAGCAGGGTCAATCTGATCTCCCTGCTCGCAAACGTTCTGATCGACATGAATCTGCCGAAGGCAGCGAAGGCGGCACTGGCAGCTGAAAAGGAAGTGGCACTCCAGGATGCCGCATTGGACCGCATGTACAAGTTCCAATGGCTCGATCGATTGAGCAGGAACGCCTTCCGAGGCGGTCGGATCGCCGAGGCACGTGAGGCGATGGAGGCCAAGAGACAGGAAGCCCTCGCCGGAGCCGCCGATCTGGTCGCCCCTGCGTCAGGAGCGATATCTGTCTATGACGATTCGCGCGAGCTGGCTTGGCTCCTGTATTTCCAGTCTTGGGAGGACCGGGAATCAGGTCGCGTGAGCACTAAAGGTAGCAAGCTTGCAAGGGAGGTCATCACCCTGATCGGCGCCCGGGGCCCGGCTGATGTTGCCAAGGGCAACGATCCAATTGGCTACCTTCTTCGTTCGCTTGCATGCTGGGTATGGGCCACGCAACGCCATCCCGGTCTTGAGGACCGGGATGATGCATTGGCGGCGCTGCGCCCATGGTTCGACGTGATCATCGACCGTTGCAGCGAACCTGATCCCGGCCCGTGGGCGTTTGCGCGGTGCTTCCTTGCTTTGGCGGGCGAGCTTCCCGCCGAGCACGTGGAGCTTGCGATCAGAGCCCTGGAGCGCGCGCACTACCTGTTGGAAGCTGCGGCGTTCGCAGGACTGGCTGCTCGCGACGACATCAGGCGTCCGTTGTACGAGGATTTCACGAGGGGTCGCGCAGCCGTCGTTACGGCACTCCAGGGCCTTCGGGCCACGCTTCCGGCGGTTGTCGAACGACTGGTCGAAGAGGGCCCCGATCCTGTTCCGATGTAACCCGGCTCAAAACGCGCGGCGCTCGCGCGTTGTCACGGCATCAGTCCTCTTGGAAATGCCGTGGAAATCTTCGACAAGCTTGGGATTGCGCAGCGCGTGGAATGCGAGATCGCCCGCGGCGGCGAGGGCACGGTTTTCGCACTTGAGTCGCGACCCGACGTCGTCGTCAAGATCTATCACCCTGAAATCCTGAGCCGCCGCGGGACTGCGCTCGAGGCGAAGGTCGAGCGGATGATCGCTCTTCGTCCGAGCTTCCGCAGCCTGCCGCTTGCCTGGCCAGCGCTCTCAATCCGCGACGCGTCGGGCGTATGGCGTGGATACGCGATGCAGCGCGCAGACGGTGTACCGCTGACGAAGCTTGCCCATCCAATGCTCTGCGAGCGCTACTTCGGCGGACTGCAACGCCCCGAGCTCGTTGGCATGTTGCACGAACTCGTGGGCACGGTCGCGCAGCTTCACGAGAATGGCGTGTGCCTGGGCGACATCAACCTGAACAACTTCCTGTACGACCGCGCACGGAGGGCCGTGACGCTGATCGACTGCGACAGCTACCAAGTCGACGCCGGCGGCGGCAGGCTGTTCCGCTGCCCGGTCGGCGCCCCGGACATGATTCCCCCCGAGCACCACGACACAAACCTCGCGGACGTCACGCGGACTGTCGAAAGCGACCTGTTCTCGATCGCGATCCTGTTGTTCAAGTGCCTGATGGTCGGACGCCACCCGTACGACTTCATCGGCGGCGACACCGTGGTCCAGAACCTACGCGGCGGTCACTTCCCGTACGGAACCGGCGGGGCTGCCCCGGGGCGTGAAGGCGCGATTCCGAACGGGCCCTGGTACGTGATCTGGAGCCACCTGACCTACGAGTTGAAGAACCTGTTCATCCGGACCCTGCGCGAGGGCGCTGGTGATCCGTCGGTGCGTGCCAGCGCGCGCGAGTGGATGGACGCGCTGGCCCGGTATCGGCACGGCCTGGATAAGGGCCACCACGACGTCGCGATGCGTCCGGCCACGCGCAAGCAGAACGGGCTGCGCGGGCGGAGCGTTCAAAACCCCGATCCGACGAGCGTTGTTCGGGTGAGGGCCGATCAGCGAGCCGGGATGTCCAGATGGCCGAGCTTCATTCCCACGTCAAAGGGCGTGGCGACCTGATCCGGCGTCTCCCCGACGCGCTGCCGTGCTTGCGGCCGGCACGAAGCCTGAAGTTCCTTCACACGGAGACAACGACATGATCTGGCTCATCGTCCTCGCCTGCCTCTTCGCATTCACGTTCTTTCGCTTGGGCGCCTTGAGCGTGCTCGTGACCGTACTGACCACCGCTCTCCAAGGGGTACTCATCGGTTTGCTCGTGCTCGCGGCCCTCCTTGCGCTACGCGCGGTGCTTCGGAGTGCGACACGCCGGTGACGGCGGCCGGCAGCTGAAATTCGCTCCTCTTGATGCGTTAGATCGTTGCATACCCAGTAAATCCCACCGGAGTAAATCATGAACGCAACCGAATTCGCCATTGACCGCAATGACCTGATCGAGAATCCAACGCCGCGCTGCGCGTGTGCGCTGGTCCTCGATACGAGCTCTAGCATGGATGGCGAGCCGATCCGCGAACTCAATGCCGCTCTCGCGCAATTCATCGCCGAGCTCAGGGCCGACGACTTCGCGAGCTACGCGATCGAACTCTGTGTAATCACATTCGGCAGTGAGATCCGCGAGCAATTGCCGTTCACGCCGGCCTACCAAGTCGACGTCAACCCACAACTGACAGCCGACGGCGCGACGCCGATGGGTGAGGCCGTTCG
This sequence comes from uncultured Steroidobacter sp., assembly GCA_964492345.1. Classification (GTDB taxonomy): domain Bacteria; phylum Pseudomonadota; class Gammaproteobacteria; order Steroidobacterales; family Steroidobacteraceae; genus Steroidobacter. The sequence goes on from CAZBKC010000213.1 coordinate 4,149, forward strand.
CCGTGCGGTCCGGATGCTGGAGGAGCGCAAGGCGGAATACAAGCGACAGGGCGTCAGCTACTACCAGCCGTGGCTCGTACTGATGAGTGACGGCGCGCCCACCGACGACTGGCACCAAGCAGCCGAGCAGCTTCGCGGGCTGGCGGAGTCCAAGAAGCTAGTGTCGCTGCCGGTCGGGATCGGCGGTGCGGACCTGCGCGTTCTCGGCGAGTTCTCCAATCGCCCAGCCAAACCGCTGGCGGGTCTGAAGTTTCGCGAGTTCTTTGTCTGGCTGTCGCAGAGCATGGCCAGGGTGAGTCAATCCACGCCTGGCACGGCCGTCAAGCTTCCGGCCACGTCCGGCTGGGACTCCATCTGAGCGGCATCGCGATGGCTAAGTTCATCGTCCTTTCGCGCACGGACTATGACCGCGTGATGTCCCGTCACGAGGACGCTGCAGTCGTATTGCAGGACGTCGCCCGCACTTGCGACCGCGGCATCCGCATCCGGCTGAGCGCGTTCCATGACGCACGCCGCCGGCACGGCGAGTCCGCGCTGCCGGCCAGTCTGCTCGATGAGTTGCAGTCGGTGCAGATCGTCACTGCTGGGCGCGCGAATACTCCCGTCGCCAAGCCCGACAATTGCCCGGGCGGGCCGAGGGC
>CAZBKC010000213.1:4799-6086 GCA_964492345.1 uncultured Steroidobacter sp.
CCGAGGGTCATCGGATTGGGCGAACCGCCAGTGTCTTCCGCGATAGGCGCTGAGCCGCGGATGACCGACCAGACGCCGATGACCACCCTGCCCAGGGAGTCCGTTACGCCTGTGGCGGACGCTGGGCCCGAGCGAGCGCTCGTGCTCGAGGCGGCCGTATCGAAGCCCTTCGCGTGGGTCGCGGCCGACGCGGCTGTCGTGGGTGCCGCCCATCTTCGCCTGGTGCCGCCGAAGCCCTGTCAGGACGCGGCGCTGGCCGACGAGGCCGGCAGGCCGCTGGTCGTGGTCGCCGACGGAGCTGGCAGTGCGGCTATGTCCCACTTGGGCGCGTCATGCGTCGTTACCGCCGTGCGCCGGCTCGTGCGTACTCTAGACGCCGACTTCGCGATGGCCCTCGACGCCGGCGAGCCGACGTTCGAGATCGGCGAGGACCTCGCGCGCAAGATTGTCGCGCATGCGGCGGGCACGCTCGACGACCTGGCGATGAAGCACCAGCGAGCGACCGAAGACTTCCGCTGCACCCTACTGGCCTGGGTTCTTGGCACCGAGCGGTCGATGTGGGTAAAGGTCGGCGATGGCGCTCTCGTCGCCCACTCGGAGGGCGGACTTCGCTGTGTCGGTCCGGTCGGCAAGGGCGAGTACGCGAACCAGACCTGCTTCGTCGGTCCCGGCCTCGCCCGGGGGCAGTGGTGCTGGGGCGGCATCGGCACCGCGACGATCGAGGGAGTCGCGGCGATGAGCGATGGGGCGGCGGACCGCCTGGTGTCTTCCAACGGCGAGCGCGTAGCCCAAGCCATGGGCAAGCTCCTTCAAGCCGTAGGCACTGGGCGAGCGGACAGACGGCATGTGTTCGGCCTGCTCGCCGATGGGTCGATGTGGAAAGGCAGCAGCGGCGATGACAAGTCGATTGCGTTGCTGGTTCGTAAGGAAGCCTTCAATGGCTGAAGCAAATGGGCCAATCCGTGACGGAGGCTCCCGCCGAATCGCAGCATCGGTCGAATTCGTGAAAACGCTACCCAGGCAGCGCAAGACGATCGCGTTCGGGGTCGTTGGCGGTCTTGGCGCCTTCCTCGGATCGGCAGTCGGGTACCAGGTGTTCGGCGATGGCAGCCTGGTGCGCGTGGCCGGCTGGGACGCGTTCATTGGTCTGGGCATAGGGGCCGCGATCACGCTCGCTCAGAACGCGAACCTGCACCGTATCGAGATTGTGTGGCGAGACGCACTGCACGCCGCGAAGCGCTTCGCCGCAGCTGGAGCTGCCGGGGGCGTCGTGCTGCTGCTTGTGAA
>CAZBKC010000214.1:0-6065 GCA_964492345.1 uncultured Steroidobacter sp.
CGATCATCGACGTGCGGTACTCGCCGTTGATCTGCATCACCTGCGTGCCGGGATCCACCCAGAAGCTGTTGTAGCCGCAGTTCACCCCGGTGAAGCCGCGACCGCAATCATGTGGCAGATCCTTGATCCCCAGCTTCGGGTCGGTGGGCAGATTGGCCTTTTCATTCGCCGCGGCCTCGGCGTTCTCGATGGTTTGCGCTTCGTCCGCCGGGATCGTCAGGCGATCGCCGAACTTCGCCTCGCGTTCCAGCGGTGTGAGCGTGGCATTGGTCCAGTTGCCCTGCAGGTCCGGCTGACCGAAGGCCGTTCGCGGCGCCTTGTAGTTCTTCCAGGGTTGCTCTGCGGCATTGACGATGGCCGCACCCGGGACGAGCGTCGCAAACGACAGCGACGCGAACACGATCTTCGACCAGCGGCAGCTCTTCATCTCGCACCCCCGAAAGGCAGCCCATCGTTGCCCGTCCGGCGCCGAGCTTATCGCGAAGAACTGCAAACGGAAGAGGCGGTACGGGACTTTTGCACGCCAGTACGTCAAGAAAGGCGAATCATCCACACCCCGCCGCTGGATTCGAAAACGCTCTGCTAGGATCGCCGCGCATCGCAACACAAGAACTCACCTGTATCGGGGGATCCGTGGGATTTCTTTCCGCCCGCATGGCACAGATCGCTGCTTTTTCCGTTGCCGCCACTGTTTACCTGTCAACGGCGGACGCCGCCGAAGCGCCGCCGGCGCATCCCGGCGAGGCGATCTACGAGCGGGCCTGCGCCACGTGCCACAACAACCCGGAAGCGACGCGCTCGCCCTCGCTCGACGCATTGAAGGCGATGCGCTATCAGACGATCGAGTACGCCCTCACGCAGGGCAAGATGCAGGCGCAGGCGTCGATGCTGTCGGCAAAGGATCGCGCCACGCTCGTCGAGTACCTGGTCGGCCAGCAGGCTGCCGACGACAGCTGGATTGCCAGCTTCATGTGTCCGGCCGATCGCCGCACGCCCGATCTCTCCGCCACGCCGGTCATCACCGGATTCGGATTCGACAATCTCAATCACCGGCATCTGAGCGCGGCGCAGTCCGGACTCAGGACGGCGGATTTCGCCAATCTCGAACTCGCGTGGGCCATGGGCTTTCCCAAGGCGACCACGATGCGTGCGCAGGCCGCCGTCGTCGGCAGCACGCTTTTCTATCCCGTGCCGGATCTGTCCACGCTGTTCGCCATCGACGTCTCCGGCAAGCCCTGCATTCAGTGGACGTACGTGCATGAGTCGCCGCTGCGCACCAGTCCGGCCTATGGCGAACTGCCCGACAGACGCAAGGTGCTGGTGTTCTCCGACATCACCTCGCATGTCCACATGGTCGATGCACAGACCGGCAAGGGGTTGTGGAAGACGCCCGTCGGCCTGTTCCGCTACTCGCTGACCACGGGAACGCCGGTGCTGCACAAGGGACACGTCTACGCACCGATCTCCCAGTACGAAATCTCGGTGGGCGGCAATGACAATCACGAGTGCTGCACGACGCACGGCGCCGTGACGGCACTCGATGCCACGAGCGGCGCGAAGCTCTGGACCGCGCACACGATGGAAGATGCGAAGCCGGTACGCGATCGCGGCGACGGCAGGATGCTGCTCGGGCCCTCGGGCGCGCCGATCTGGACTTCGCCGTCGATCGACGAGAAGCGCAACGTGCTCTACGTCGGCACGGGCGAGGCGACGTCGGAACCGGCCGCGCCGACCACGGATGCGATCCTCGCCATCGACCTGAAGGACGGCTCGATCCGCTGGAGCTACCAGGCCACGGCCAACGACATCTTCCTGAGCGGCTGCTTCGGCGAGAAGAAGGGACTGAACTGTCCGAAGGACAGCGTCGCCCGCGATGTCGACTTCGGTGCCTCCGTCATCGTCGCGCAACGCTCCGATGGTTCCGACATCCTGCTGGCGGGCCAGAAATCCGGAACGCTCTGGGCCCTGAACCCCGACAAGGGCACGGTCGAATGGCGCCAGGATTTCGGCGAAGGCTCGCCGCTCGGCGGCATTCACTGGGGCATCGCCTACGACGGCGAACGCGTCTTCGCACCGATCAACCGCCCGTACGGCATGCGCGGCGCCACGGGCGACCAGAAGCCCGGCATTCATGCGGTGAAGGTCGACAACGGCGACGTGCTCTGGACCTTCGCAGCGGAGCCCGAATGCGATGGCGAGCGCGAGAAGCGTGTCCGGAACTGCCAGACGAACATCGGCCTGTCGGCCGCGCCTGCGGTCATCGACGGCGCCGTCGTGGCCGGCGGTCTCGACGGCATCCTGCGCGCCTTCGATGCGAAGACCGGCGCGGTGCTGTTCAAGTTCGACACGGCACAGCCGTTCGATGCGATCAACGGCGTGAAGGCCACCGGAGGCTCGATCGACAGCGCCTCGATCTTCGCCGGCAACGGCTACCTGTTCGTGAACTCAGGCTATGGGCTGTTCGGACAGACACCGGGGAATGTGCTGCTGGCGTTCAGGCCGAAGACGAAGAAGTGACGGTAGATGACAGTGACGTCGGTGACGACAGTCACGACGGTGACGACGGTCAGAAGGAGCGGCTCCGGTTGTCGTCAACGACGTCACCGTCTCAGCAATTACTTCTGCGCCGGCACGAACTCCTCCATCACCGCTTTCTCGAGCAGGTCGAATGGCAGCAGTCCCTGTCCGATCAGGAAATCGTGATAGGGCTGTTCGCGGAATCGGTCGCGCAACAGCAGTTCCACCTTCGTGCGCAGCGCATCGAGCTTCGAATAGCCGTAGTAGTACGACGTTGCCTGCCCCGGCGCATTGAAGGTGTAGCGGTCGACCTCCTGTTTGGCCATCGGCTCTGACAGCATCACCTCGGTCATCAGGAAACTCTGCGCGGCATCGGGCTCCATCATCCCCAGATTCAGCATCGGGTCCAGGAATGCCCGTGCCTCGCGCATCAGGCGCATCTGCAACGCGCCGAGCTGTCCTTCCGGCGGAAGATACTGCTTCATCAGGGCTTCGGCATACAGCGCCCAGCCTTCGACGTTGGCGCTGTTGAATGCGTAGATGACGCGCGCCGTCGATACACCGCGTTCCAGCATCGCCGCGAACTGCAGTTCGTGACCCGGCCGTGCCTCGTGCGCCGTCAACGTCCAGGCAATCGCGTCGTAGTTGAAATCGTCCATCGGCGCACCGGCTTTCGCGTTGGGATTGCTGGTCGGCAACACGAACTCGGCGGGCTCACCCGTATTGCCGACCAATCGCGGCGGATCGATGTGCGGTGCGGGGCTCGCTGCCGATTCCGCTTCGGTTCCGAGGCGGATGACTGCTTTGCGTGACGGCAGCGTGACGATGTTCTCGCGGCGTACGATGGCTTCGATCTGGTCCAGCCGGCCGTAGTAGAGATCGAGCAGCTTGTCGTTGGGAATCTGTTCCTTCTTGAGCTGGCGGAACACGTCGCGATAGCTGTCGATCTTCCAGTTGCGCTGCGCGGCAACAGCCTGTGCGACCGTCTCCATCTCGCTGCGTGTCTGCATGTAGTTGGCCATCGCCCGGTCGATGAGCTCGCGCGGATCCATCTCGACGCCGAACTGCTTCAGGTTGTTGGCATAGAGCTCGGGAGGCAATTGGTTCGTCTGGCGGGCTCGCGGCAGGACGGTCGCGCGCACCCAGTCGCCGTATTCGCCGACCTGCCGGCGCAGGGTGGCGAAATCCTTCTGCCAGCCCTTCAGGCCGCTGCCCTTGAGCAGGGTCTCGATGCCGTCCAGGTAACGCGACTGGTTGTCCAGATACTGCTGCGCTTCGACGATCCACGGACCGAGCAGCACCGGATTGCCGGCCGCCTCTTCCTCGTAGCGTTCGCGCGCGAGCCGGGTCATCGGCGTGTAGCCCTTCTCCGCGCCCACGTAGCGTCGCAGGCGGACCAGCGCATCCTTGTGCCGTTCCTTCGCCACTCGCTCATCGAGCAGGTTCTGGAAGCCGCTGAACAGAACCTGCGGCAGGTCGAAGTACGTGAGCAGATATTTCCGATTCAGCTCCAGCGTCCTGAGCTGCGACTGCGCAGCGGCAACCAGGATGTCGAGATCCTGCAGCACGCGCTTGTCGGTCGTCGTCGTCCGCAGCGACTGCAACTGTGCGATTGCCGCCCGGTAATCCGCCATCTGGCGCTCGGCGACGCGCGGCTTCAGATCGAAGACCTCCTCGTCGTGACCTTCGACGCCGCTGGCACTGGCACTCTCGGGAAAGTACTTCGCGTTGATGTCGAGCAGGATCTGCGCATTGCGATTGCTTTCCTGCAGCCAGTCCGGCTCGGCAGCCAATGCGATGTGCGTCGTCAGGCAGGCCACGGCCGTCAACAACCATCGGGTCATCTGAAGTTCCTCAACTGCGCCGGTCGTGGTGTCGAAGAAAAAGAGTTTCACACAGAGGGCACAGAGTACACAGAGAAAGAACAAAGGTCAGAATTCTCCTAAGTTTTTCGTTTTTCTACCTCTGTGATCTCTGTGTGAAATTCTCCTCCGAACTCCTTCAGAACCAGCCGTAGTTGAAGCTGATGCTGATGCGTTCGGCCTCACCGGGATTCGGCGCGACTTCATGGCGCAGCCAGCTTTCGAACAGCACGAAGCCGCCCGCCTGCGCCGGCAGCACGACCCAGGGCTTGTTCTCCGGCCGCGCATCCATCCGGCGCGGTGGCGCCGCCATGAAGCGATCGAGCCGCGGATCCTCGAACTTGATGCCCGGCGAACCCTTCGGCGTCTGCACATAGTAGGTGCCGCTGATCGTCGACAGTGGGTGCAGATGCAGACCGTGCACGACATGCTTCGGCATGATGTTCACCCAGCAGTCCGTCATGACGAGCGGCCGCTGCTCGATGTCGAGCTGCAGCTTGCGGGCGAACGCACGCACGTGACGGGTCAGCTGCTTCTCCAGTGAAGCGAAGGTCGGCGACAGCGAGTGCATCTTCGGCACCGAACTGTACGAGGTATATCCCCCGGGATAGTTCTGCTTCGACCAGCGCTGTCCTGCCTCGTCATCGATGCGCAACTGCAGGCATTCCCGCAGCAGGCGATTGTTGAACTGCCGCCAGCCCCCGGCCTGCAGGCGCGCGGTGTGAATGAGTGTCGGAAAGAACTTCTGCGTCGCCATGATGGCCTAGAGCCCGCCGATGGCGCGTGAGGCCAGCAGCGATTCCCTCAGGAGATCCCGGAACCAGACATTGGCAGCATCCTCGTGCACGTTGCCGTGCCAGTACAGGAAGGTTTCCAGCGGCGGCGATTCGAGCGGAAACGGCAACACCTGGTTGCCGATGTGGCGATTCGCGAGATCGGCCTGGTTGCGCGTCATCGTGGTCAGCACGTCCGACTGGCTCACGATCTCGCCGGCAGCGACGTGCTGCTGGCAGCGGATCCGGATACGGCGGGTAAAGCCCGCGCGACTCAGCGCCACATCCTCGTAGCCACCGCCGCGACGTCGACCGGTCACCAGCACGTGGTCCTGGGCAAGGTAAGTTTCGAGGTCCAGCGAACCGCGAATCGCCGGATGATCCTGGCGCGCAAGCACCACGAGCGGCTCGGCAGTCACGCGCTCCCGACGCACGTCAAGCGACAACGGCAATGCCACATCGATGCCGATGTCGAGTTCGCCGCTTTGCAGATCTTCCTCGAGGTCGCGGCGATCGATGCGCACCGACGCGATGTCGACGTTCGGCGCCAGCGCACGCGCGCGTCGCAGGATTGCCGGCAGGAACGAATACTCCTGCGCCTCGCGCACTGCCATGGTGAAGGTCCGGTCGCTGGTCAGCGGATCGAACTGTCCGGCGTGCTGCATCATGTGTTCGAGCGCACCGAGCGAACGCCCGATGGTGGCGGCCAGTGCGCGAGCCTTCGGCGTCGGCACCATGGCATTGCCGTGACGCTCGAACAGCGGATCGTCCAGCACCTCGCGCAGGCGGGCGAGCGCATGGCTGACGGCCGGCTGCGACAGGTGCAGGCGCCTGCTGGCGGATGTGATCCCCCCTTCCCGGTAGATCGCGTCGAATACCGTGAACAGGTTGAGATCGATCCGGGACAGGTGCA
>CAZBKC010000215.1:0-6060 GCA_964492345.1 uncultured Steroidobacter sp.
GTTCACCGGTCCCTCGATCGACGCCGTGGTCAAGAGCGTGGATGTGCTGAATCGCGCCGACGATACCGGCGAGCGCCGGGTGCGCATCCACGCCATCGGATTTCCGGTCCGGCCCGATGCACCGCAGTACACGAGCATCCGTTTCGCGACATTGATGCGGATACTATGTGCCAAGAACGGCGGTACCTTCGTCGGGCTCGAGGATCCGCAGCGGCGTGCTTCGCCCTTCCGGATCGGCGATGCGACGGTCGCGCCGGCCGGACCGCTCGAACCGGGCGATCTGCCGGCCCTGCAGGCGGCGATGCAACAGCCCTAACTTCCAGTCGAGGTCGTCTTGCAGCAGACAACAACAAGACAGGCGCCACGGATCAGCGGGATCGTACGGTCGCTTGCGGGTGCACTCGCAGCGATGTCGCTGGTCTGGGTCGCGGGCTGCGGACCGGTCAAGCTGGTCGCGCGAACCAATATTCCGACGCCGCTCGTCGTGAAAATCCCGGTCGCCGTGGGTGTATTCATCCCGCAGGAGTTCTCCACCTTCATTCATGACGAGGAACGTTCGGGCACCGACTGGCATATCGATCTGGGCAAGGCGCAGACCGACGGACTCATGCGCCTGCTGAACGCGATGTTCGAGCGGGTTGTGGTGGTCGACAGCGTTGAAGCGGGTGCGCAGAGCGGCGACATTCGTGCCGTGCTCGAGCCGAGCGTCGAGGAATACGCCTTCGTCACGCCGCGCGATACGGGTTCGAAATACTTCGCCGTGACCATCAAGTACCGTATCAACGTCTACACGCCGGATGGACGGCTGGCGGATTCCTGGGGCTTCACCGGCTATGGCAGCGCGGCTTCCCAGGGGATCACCAGCGACCAACCGCTGACGCAGGCCACTGCATTCGCGCTGCGCGATGCAGGTGCCAAGCTCGCCGTGGAATTTCGCGATCAGGCCATCGTGCGTGGGCTGCTGCCCGAATCGGCCGTACCCGATACGCCCGTGCTGCCGCCTCCCGGCCTCCCTGCGCCCGCCGAGGCGCCGGCCACCGAACCTGCGCAGCCCGGCCCGGATTCAACCGAGGAGACGGACGAAGACGAGGAAGAGTCGCAGCAACCCGATCCGGTCGTATCCGAATCGCTGGTCCGGCAATCCGCTCTGCCTGTGGGTCAGGCTTCAGCCTGACATTGTGGGCCGGCTGAAGCCGGCCCACAGCGAGACACAGATCCTCTGCCAGCGTCGTCCTGCATGGGTCAGGTCTTCCCGCGCGATTCCCGGTTCACTCCGCCGCGCCCTGCGCCACCTTGCGTACCTTGAACACCTGCCGGTATCCGACCGCCGTGGTGACGACCGGCTTGCCATCGACGAACCTGGGCCGATAGCGCGCGGCACGGACGGCTTCGACCACCTGGGCGACCTGGCGATCGGTGGCATCCTTGTCGGTCACGACGACATCCGTCACGGTCGAATCGGGCTGAACGGTGAATTCCACCTGTGCGAAATGGTCCGCCGTTTCATGCGCGGGACGATTGAGATTGCGCGTGGCGAGCGGCGGCGTCGGATAGTAGATCTGCACAGGAAAGCTCAACGACGCGGTGATTTCCGGACCGACCTGCTGCGGGTCCGCCTTCGCGAGTGCCTGGGCAGCCTGCTCGTAGTACGGCATCGCCTTGTCGGGTTGCAGCTTCATGACGAACCAGTCCCCGCTTTGCAGCAGCGTGCCCACGACAGTCTGCAGGGAACTCTCCGGGTTGGCCCGCACGATCCTCAAGGCACGCGCCAGCGCCCGTTCGCCTTCGCTGCCGAGATAGCGCGGATTCATTGGTTCGCTCTCGGCATACGCGTTCGGGTCGAGATTGCTCATCCTGTCGACCCGCGGTGCCAGGCCGAAATACGACAGCGCGATCTCGCGCGGGTAGGTTGCCGCAAGCCCGCGCAGGGGTTCGACGACACCCGGACTGTCCTTGCCCAGCTTGCGATCGGCCATGGCAATGGCGGTGCGGTAGTTCTGTCGCGCCAGGTCGATCTGGCCGACCTCGGCGTACCAGTCGCCGAGCAGACAGAGAGTCGGGATGACGCGGGGATCGTCGGCACCGTAGGCATGCTCGACGAGACGGCGCAGATACAGCATGTGGCGTTCGCCTTCAGCGGCTGAACCGACGGCGGTCAGGCTGGCGGCGAGCTGTCGCAGCAGCCCCTGCTGCGACACGTCGAACAGGCCGGCCGAGCGTCGTGACAGCAGCAAGGCGCGGTCCAGATAGGGAATCGCCCTGTCGTGCCTGCCTGCCGCTGCCAGCGTGTATCCGAGCCCGCGCAGGGGATCGATGAGTGCGGCGCTGCTGCGGCCGCCGTATTGCTCGGCAAGCCGCAGCCCTTCGGTGAATGCCGCTTCTGCGGCGACCAGGTCGCCCTTGCTCAACTGTGCGCTGCCCAGCAGCGACAGGGCTGCGGCCAGGTGCAGGCCGGTCGCTGCCGTGGCCGGACGTGCCGCGGCCACGAGCTGCTCCGCTGAGACGATTGCTGCATCCCAGTCACGGTTATCGAACCGTGCCCAGTATTCCTGCTGCCATGAAGGCGGCGGGACGTTCTGCGCCGCCGATGCGGGCGGCAGGTTCACCGCCAGCAGCAGCGCGGTCGCGTGGAGGAATGCTCGTGCCGTGGTTCGCAGACGATCCGGGAGGATGGCGGTCAAGGGGCGCACCGACTGGTCAGGTGATCCCGAGGCTACCGCCAACGCCGGCGCAGCGGTAGTCAGAAGGAAGCGGTTGGCGGTTAGCGGTTGGCGGTTGGTCAGAGGACGCCTGTGGGGCCGGCTTTAGCCGGCCAGAGAATGTCAGGCGCTCTGAACCATCCGCTAACCGCTAACCGCCAACCGCTTCCTTCCTGACATAGATGGAATTTTTCACATTCGTGAACACACGATGAACCATCGGTTCGAACGTCGCCAGCGGCAGGCTCCTGAAGGCGGGATCGAAGGCCGGTCCGTCGTAGAGGCGACAGAACTCTTCCGTGTATCCGTACCAGGGATGGTCGCGAAACTGCTCGCGCATGTTGCGGTCGAGACCGAGATGATGAAAGAAGTAGTAGCCCTGGAAGATGGCGTGCTTCTCGACCATCCAGTGATTCTGTTCGGACACGAATGGTTTGAGGATGGCTGCAGCGACGTCGGCATGATTGCGCGGACCGAGCGTGTCGCCCAGGTCGTGCAGCAGCGCGCAGACCACGTATTCCTCGTCGCGTCCGTCGAGATGCGCGCGTGTCGCCGTCTGCAGGCAGTGTTCGAGGCGATCGACCGCGAAGCCGCCGCAATCGCCGTCGAGCAGGCGCAGATGCGCCAGCACGCGATTCGGCAGGTCGGCGATGAAAGGCTTCATCGCATCGTTGATGATCGACCAGTCTTCCCGCGTACCGGCATCCATCGAATGAAAGCGGGCGCGCGCACTGTGATCGCCGTCGGTCATGTTGGCTCCGATGCTGAAAGGTGACGGGTGACGAGTGACGGGTGACGGGAAATTCGGAAAGTGCCGGTCCTGACTCTTGCCCGTCACTCGTCACTCGTCACAACGATGGTCAAAGTACGAGCGGTCTCGAAGCCCTGTCAATCAGCCGGGAACCGAACTCGCGCTGTGCTGCACATCGGTATCGGAGACGGTCAGGCTGCGGAGCGCAGGCGACCTGTTCCTTGAACGTGCCCATCCCGCGCCGGCTGACGATGGGCCGTTGCCGGCGGCGACGTCTCGCCGCCGATCGAGAAACTGCCGACAGCGTCCATCAGGTGCAATACCTGGTCTCGCAGTGATGCCGCGACGGCCGCAGTCTGTTCGACACGGGCGGCGTTCTGCTGTGTATCCTCGTCGATGCGTTCGATGGCCTTGTTCAGGGTGCCGATGTCGTCGGTCTGCGAACGGCTCGCCAGCGCGATCTCCTTCATGATTCCCGACACGCGCGTGACCGAGCCGAGAATCTCGCTCATCGTCGCGCCCGCGCTGGTCACGAGCGCCGCGCCGCGTTCCACGTCTTCGATGGACGCGCTGATCAGCTTCTTGATTTCGTCGGCCGCCGATGCCGAGCGCTGGGCAAGGTTGCGAACCTCGCCCGCGACGACGGCAAAGCCGCGGCCCTGTTCGCCGGCGCGCGCGGCCTCGACCGCGGCGTTGAGCGCGAGCAGGTTGGTCTGGAACGCGATCTCGTCGATCACGCCGATGATGTCGCCGATCCTGCGCGACGAACCGGTGATCGCACCCATCGTGGTGACGACCTTGCTCACCGCTTCGTTGCCGCGCGAGGCGGTGCCGTGCGCATCCTCGGCCAGGCGATTGGCATTCAATGCGTTATCGAGATTGCGCTGCACGACCGTCGCCACCTGCTGCGCACTGTCGGCGGTCTGGCGTACCGACGCCGATCGCGACGATTCGCGCTGCGCGTGATCGTCGTTGGCCTGCGCGATCTGCTGTCCGGCCTCGTCGATGGTGTAGGTCGCCTCGCGGATGCGCAGGATCAGCCCCTGCAGTTCCTGCCGGCTCGCATCGAACGCGCCGATGAGCGCGGCGATTTCGTCGTTGCCGCGTGCAGAATAGTTCACGGTCAGATCGCCGCGCGCCAGCTTGCGCATGCGCACCAGCAGTGCGCCGAAGCCGCGGCGGTTGGAGACATAGAAACTGACGATCAGGTAGGCGGCCAGCATCAGGCTGACGAAGATCAGGCAAAGCAGGGCGTTGCGATGACTCTGGACGATCATGCCGTAGATCGCTACGCCCAGCGGCACCATGAAGGCGAGGCTGATGAGCGCGAACTTCGCGGACAGCCGCAGGTTCTGCATCAGACGGATGCCGGGACCGAGTACAGCTTCGAACATTGAACTCATCGAGACACTCGCAACGACGCCGCCGCAGCGTCAGGCGCCTGCGCCGGCCGGGCTGGCGCGGCAGGATTCCTTTTGTTCGCGCACGCTCCGCCGCGCCCCTTGCAGAGCCGGAGTCCAGCGCTAGCCATCTGATCGGCGCCACCAGACGTTTCTTGAGGCTTCACGCCCCGCCCCCCCTTCCATCCGAACGCCGATCGCATCACAGTCCGTGTGCGTTCGCGGCAAAGGATCTTTCCGGCATCGGCGGGCGTTGGGCAGGGTCGTGCGTTTGTGGCAGGGCAAACCCTGATGCCGGGCAGCAGCACCCGTCACATATATATGGAATGACTGAACCCGTGCCCATGTCCGGACCGATCAGCGAACTTCCTGGCGATCCCCTCTGGTACAAGGACGCCATCGTCTACCAGATGCACGTCAAGGCATTTCACGATGCCAATGGCGACGGCATCGGCGATTTCGCCGGACTGGTCCAGAAGCTGGACTACATCCAGGAACTTGGCGTCAACACCATCTGGCTGCTGCCGTTCTATCCGTCGCCGCAGCGCGACGACGGCTACGACATCGCCGACTATCGCGACGTCCATCCCGACTACGGCACCCTGGACGACTTCAAACGCTTCGTCACCGAGGCGCACCGGCGCGGCCTGCGCGTCATCACCGAACTCGTCATCAACCACACCTCGGATCAGCATCCGTGGTTCCAGGCCGCGCGGCGTGCGCCACCGGGCTCGCCGGAGCACGAGTTCTACGTGTGGAGCGACACGGACAAGAAGTTCGCGAATACCCGCATCATCTTCACCGACACCGAGAGTTCCAACTGGGCCTGGGACCCGATCGCGCGCCGCTACTACTGGCACCGGTTCTTTTCGCACCAGCCGGACCTGAATCACAACAACCCGCAGGTCGTCGATGCCGTCATCGACGTGATGCGGTTCTGGCTCGACATCGGAGTCGATGGCCTGCGACTGGATGCCATTCCCTATCTCTGCGTTGCCGAAGACACGAACAACGAGAACCTGCCGCAGACGCACGCGGTACTGAAGCAGATGCGCGCGGTCGTCGATGCGAACTATCACGGACGCCTGTTCCTCGCCGAGGCCAACCAGTGGCCGGAGGATGTGCGCGAATACTTCGGCGACGGCGACGAGTGCCACATGGCCTTCCACTTCCCGCTCATGCCGCGCATTTTCATGGCGGTGGCGCTGGA
>CAZBKC010000216.1:0-5998 GCA_964492345.1 uncultured Steroidobacter sp.
TTCAATCAAGCACTTACTCCCTTGATACCCCTCGAATCCGCCAAGACCGGTTAGTCAGAGCGCGTGCTTTCATCCCTCGGGGTCGCAAGGCATGAAAGGGCGCGGAACATCTTCTGACTAACCGCCAACCGCTAACCGCCAACCGCTTCTTTCTTACCAGTGCCGGTCGTGCGGTCGTTCCTCGGTGCATGCGGCGACGATGCGGTGGTCGCTGGGAGACAATAACAAGGAGCGAGCTGCGCCGAGACGCCGTTTCGCCCAGCGTTTCAGACGGCCGACGGAATACTCCATGCGCCAGCGCGCATTCCGATAACCGGCTTCCAGATTCGCGCTGTCTGGCAGATACAGCGTCATGTCCGCGACGCACAGTACAGGACGATTCGAGAGCCGCGCGATTTCGCGGGCCTGCCGGACATCGCTTTCGTAGAACAGGATCGATCCGGACTCGCGATACACCTTCGCCTTGTGGCTGCTGTGGGAGCCCAGTCGCTGCCGCTCCGCAGCGGAGGGCAGATCGATCAGATGCAATCTGTCGTACGCGATGCCGTGGGCAGCCAGCCAGCGCTCGGTGGGCTGGCGATATTTCTCCAGGCGCGCCGACACGATGTGACCGATCTTCTGCGTCGGCACGATCAGCGGCTGCGCGCGACCCAGAAATTCGAGATAACGCGGTCCATCGTCGTTCTCATGATCGGTCGGATCGACGCAGAGAATCCCATCCAGGTCGAAGCAGGAATTGGCGATCTGCGGATGATGGAACGCATTCCATTCGAACAATCTCGGGTGCGGCATCTCGCGGAAGAAGAAGTCCACCTCGCCACCTTTTTCGGGGACGACGACGGCGGCGCAGGTCGAAATCCGGCCGCTGTAGCCCGACTGCCTCACACGCCGGATGCAGCGTCGCATCGAGTCCCCGGTGCGCAGGCTGTCGTCGACGAGCAGCACATGCCGCGCAGCAAGGGGCGACTCCAGGGTTGCGCCGACGGTGCGCGTACTGCCGTGGCCAGGCAACCGGTCAGCAAGGAAGCTTTCCAGATCGACGACCAGGCGATTGGTGAACAGCCCGATCATGTAGGCAGGAATCATCCCGCTGCGGGGAATGCCTACCACCAGATCGATATCCCGCGGCAGCACCTGCAGCCTTGAGCGGATATCTGTCGACAACTGACCGATCGAAACGTATCCGAACATGCAGTCAGCCCTTCCGTCGCAATGCGTTCGAGCGACGCAGTGTGGTTGAAGAATGTTTCAATCGCGATCCGTCGCATACGGAAGCGACTGCACTGTCGCGTGGCACCGACGTAGTTCGTTGTGCATGCATAGTGCGTATCGTTCGCAGGTCGAACCGGGAACCAATGTGCAGATAGACGAATTTGTTCCGCAGTGTCTCAGCCGCTGCCAGATAACGAGGGATTGCCCGGTCACAGTCGCCGGGCAACGAACTTGCAGTGTCATTCGTCATGAGCCAGCGTCTTGCCAGAACCGTTCCAACCGGCATTCGGGCGACGTGAGTACCCGGACAGTGTCGCCCGTTCCTGTCGTGTTGTATTGAGCCATCGTGTCAGCCGTCAGCAACGCCCGCTGGATCGCGACCTCGCAGGCCGCGAGGATCGCGGTTCAGCTCATCAGTGTCGCGGTGCTCGCGCGGCTGCTGAGTCCGATGGACTACGGCTTGATATCAATGGTCTGGGCGGTGGGCAATCTCGCTACCCTGTTGCGCGACATGGGTACCGCCGCCGCGATCGTCCAGGAGCCCGAGCTGACCGAAGAGACGATCAACTCGGTCTACTGGTTCAATGTCGCGCTCGGAACCGTGCTGTCCGTCATTCTCATCGCCCTCGCGCATCCGATCGCTGCGATGTTCCGGGCCGAGGCGGTCGGACCGCTGTTGTTTGCGCTCGCGCCGACCTATCTGATCGGCAGCCTGGGAGCGGTACACCGCGCGCTGCTCGAACGCAGATCGGCATTCCGTATCGTCGCAGCCATCGAGATCGCCACCTCGATCCTCGGGCTGATCGTGACCGTCGGTGCGGCGTGGTTTGGGGCCGGTGCCATGAGTTTCGTGTGGGGCGCCCTGAGCATGTCGATCGTCTCCACCGTTGCCTTCTGGAAAGGTGCGCACTGGAGTCCGGGCCGGATGGCCGGGAGCAGTCGATTCGGTGCCGTGCTCAGGTTCAGCGGCCACCTGTCGGCGTTCAACCTGATGAACTATCTGGCGCGCAATGTCGATTCGTTCGTCATCGGACGCTACCTGGGCGCGTCGGCGCTGGGCATCTATTCGACGGCCTATAAAGTCATGCTGTTTCCGTTGCAGAACATGACCTACGTGGCGAACCGTGCGCTGTATCCGGTGCTGTGCCGTTTCAAGACCACGGCCGAGATTCGTTCGCTGTACATGAAATCGGTGTCCGTCATCGCGATGCTGACAGCACCACTCATGGCCGGCGTCTTCGTGCTGCGCGAGCCGTTCATTCACACGTTCCTCGGGAACAAGTGGGCCGCCGCGGCCGATGTGTTGATGTGGCTGGCGCCGGTGGGATTCGTCCAGTCCATCGTCAGTACCACGGGCACCGTGTCGATGGTCCGCGGCCGCACCGGGCAGCTCATGGTCGTCGGGATCGTCTCGGCCGCGTTGCAGATCGCGTCGTTCTTCATCGGTGTTCGCTGGGGCGTCATGGGGGTGGCGTCCTGTTATTTCGTGGCCAATCTGCTCGGTGCGATTCCCGCGCTGGCCGTCGCGCTGAAGCTGCTCGACGCGAACTTTTCCGATCTGCTGCGACAGGTCGCGGCCGCCGGCGTGTGTGCGCTGCTGATGGGCTGCGGCATCTGGGGGATGGAAACATACCTGTTGCCGCATGCGCTGCCGGAACCGCTGCATCTGCTGGCCGGTGTGGCGACCGGCGTCGTGATCTACGGTGCGCTCATGCTGGTGCTGTTCCCCGGCAGAGTCCGTCTGGCCTTCGCTCTCGTGCCGACGTTTCGCACGCGGGGAGCACAGTCATGAGCATCGTGTCCGACGGCATCCTGGTGTCGGTGTACCTGCCCACGAAGGATCGGCGCGAACTGGTCCAGGCTGCCGTCGCATCGGTGCTCGCACAGACGCATCGCCCGATCGAGCTGATCGTCGTCAACGACGGCTCGACGGATGCGACCCGTGCCTATCTCGACGATCTCGCAGCCACTCACGATTTCATTCGCACCATCCATCACGACCAGCCGCTGGGCGCACCGCGCTCGCGCAACGAAGCCATCCGTGTCGCGCGGGGCGAGTGGGTGACGGGGCTCGACGACGACGACGAGTTCGAGCCGCAGCGCATCGAAGCGCTGCTGCATTTTGCGTTGACGCTGGAAAAATCCGCGATTCCCTTCTCCGCGGTCTACTCGCAGTACAACACCGTGCGCGGCGGCAGTGTGCTGCCGACGGCCAAGCGCGGCAGCGTCAGTCTCGACGACCTGTTCGTGAACAACTGCGTGGGCAACCAGATCTTCGCGCGCAAGCAGGTTTTTCTGGACGCAGGGCTGTTCGATGAGTCCCTGCCGGCCTGGCAGGACCTCGATTTCATCATGCGCGTGGTGCACACGCGCGGGCCGGCGAGAATTTTCGATGCGCCGCTCTACCGGTTCCGCGATGACGAACGCGACGACCGGATATCGCGGAAGCTGAAGGGGCGCATCCTCGATGCCTATCGGCACGTGGTGGCGAAGTATCCCCAGGCCAGCCCTGCCGCCCGGCGTGCGCTCTACTGGCAGGTGTTCGGCAACCACTACGGGTTTCCCGTCGAATGGTCGGATTTCCGATCCTTCGTCGCCCTGGGCGCCACGCCGCGTGAGCTTGCGCGCATGCTCGTCACCGGCTGGCGCCGGCGGCGTCAGACAGCACCGGGTCGCTGATGCCTGAACATGTTCATCACGATGACGGAAACAGATCCATGCAGTGGCTGAGGGAACGGGCGCATCGCAATCCATGGGTGGCGGGACTCTTCGATCGCGCCCGCGAACGACGTCGTTCGCGCCACTTCGGCGATCATCTGCAGGCGAGCATCGGCGTCGCGGTGCAATGGCGCCGGCGCGAGGATGCCATCGGCTGTCTTCGCACCCGGTTGCGCGAACTGCTTGCCGTGCAGCCGCCGCCGCCGCGCAAAGGGTCGCCCTCGCAGATCGTGATTCGCGAACCGGACCTCGCGCTCATCGATGCAGCGTGCCGCGACGTTGCCGCAGTGACGATCGGGCCCGGGGAGCTGCAGGCTGCGGCGCGGGTGGCGTCGCTGGATCCGGCAGACGTGCACGCGTTTCAACTGTATCTGGCGGCCTGCTGGCTGCATCACGAGCCGCTGATTGCACCGCTGCGGGCCGCCATGCGCGAACGGATCGTCGTTCACATGAGCTGCGCACCGCGACTGTCGCGCGCCGACCTGAGCATTGCGAGCTTCGCGTCCCAGCCGTCGCCGCAGGTGAGTCATCTCAAGCTCATCGGCAACGGCACTCGAATCAGTTTCGATGCCTCTTCCGGACTGCTGGCGGTTGCGGCCGACGACAGCTACGAAAGTCTGCCGCAGAAAATGTTTCAGGGCCTCGCCATCCTGGTCATGGCCTGCAATCCGCAATGCGTCCTGAAGCTGGACGACGATCATCGACTGAAGAACGCCGCGGCACTGGCGCAGTTGTTCGATTTTGCAGCGAATTCGCGCGAACCGATGCAGATGGGGCAGATCAACCGCACCCTCATTCCTTCCGCGCATCACCGTGCCTGGCATTTCGGCAAGTGCGCCGATCCGGATCTCAATGAGCGGATCCTGGCGCTGCCTGTACCGCTGCAGTGGGCCGCGGGTTCTTCCGGCTACATCCTCAATCGGCCGGCGCTGTGGCGCATTCTCTGGGCATCGCTGTATTACGAGCGCTGGTTGAACGAAATCCTGTACGAAGATCTTGCGCTCGCCGAAGTGGCGGCCAAGACCGGTATCCGTATCGTGAATGCGCCGCTGGCGCGGGCGATCGGCGCGGTGTCGGAGTACTGAGTCGTTCGATCCTGTGGGTCGGGCTAAAGCCTGACACCAGGAGGTCCCACCGGTCCGGCTGGTCCGGTGGCGCGCAAAGCCTTATCGTACGGGCATGTTTGCGTACATCGATCCCACGATCCGGGCACGGCTGATCGAAGCGGGCAAGTTGACTCGAATCAATGCGCAGGGCGAATCCGTCGACCCGAATACATCGGTCATCGACGGCGGCAGCGTCCTGCTGAACGTCCTCGGTCCGGTACCGTTGCCGATCCGTATCGGCGGTCAGCCGACGACCTTCCAGTGGTATGCGTTCGTGCGTCATACCGAACTCGCCGAGGCGAACCGGATGGCCGATGCGTTGCGCGGACGCGGCGAGCCGCAGCTCTTTTCGCTGATGTCGAAGAGCATGACGGTCAACAGTGCGCTCGTGCTCGGCGATCTGCGTGCGACGGCGAATCCGCTGGTGCGCGTTCATTCCTGTTGCCTGACCGGCGATGTGTTCGGGTCGGCGCGTTGCGAATGCGGTCCACAGCTGGAACTGGCATTCCGCAAGATCGAGGCGGAAGGCACGGGTGCCGTCATCTACATGAGCGGGCACGAGGGTCGCGGCATCGGCCTGTGGGCGAAAGCGGTGACCTACGTGCTCCAGGACGGCGGCGAAGACACCTACCAGGCCAATCGCTCGCTGGGCCTGCCGGACGACAGCCGCGATTTCAGCGATGCCGCCTCGATACTGCTCCATCTGCGGGGCGACCAGCCGATCCGTCTGCTGAGCAACAATCCGAAGAAGCACTCCGATCTGCGCGCCGGCGGCCTGCATCATCTGCAGGCCGAGAAACATGTGACCGGCGTGGGTGCCTCGAACCGCCGCTACCTGAGCGCGAAGCGCGGCTGGGGCCACATCATCGATCCGTCGGAGATTGACGATGGGAAGACGGAGTAGGGGCGCTAACCCGACTTAGCGGATTCACTCTCGTTTCTGCTCATTCTTGCGGGCGATC
>CAZBKC010000217.1:0-4236 GCA_964492345.1 uncultured Steroidobacter sp.
CGGTTGACGGCCAGAAAAATGCCTTCCTTTCCGACCGTCAACCGTCAACGGACACCTGTCAACCCGCTTAACTAAGCGCCATTGGCCTTAGGACGCCGATACGGCGCGGACACTGACGTTCTCGCGTGTCTGACGTCGCGTGTCCTGATTCCACAACTACTGATTGATCCGCGCTGCCGTTGGCGCGCTACTAACACTCCGGTTGCAGGAACCCATCCGGGCGGGGGGTTCATGGCCATAGAGGTGGTGTCATGCGGCACTTGGCGATTCGATGCTTCGGAGTTGCGGTATTCGCAGCGGCGGTGGCTGTCCCATTTCACGTCGGTGCCGATGACAAGATCGCGGCCGACAAGAATGCGAACACAGCTACCCAACTGGCCTTCGACGAAGCCCGGTCGGCGCGGGTCCAGGGCCGGCTGATGGGTAAGGACAAGCACGAGTACACATTCGATGCTCGTAAAGGGCAAAAAGTCGTCCTGGCCGTGTCGTCGGACCTGTCGCCCTGGATCGGCATCGATCTGCTGGCGCCGGTATTCGCGAGCACCGTCAAGAACACGCCGGCGGTCTATACGAACTTCATCGATGGCACGACCCGTTGGGAGGGTGTGGCTCCGGGCAACGGCACTTATACGGTGCGTCTCGGACTATTGCGGTCGCAGGCACAGAAGGTCGGTCGGGTCGATTACGAACTGGACGTAAACATCAAGTGACAAAAAGAATCCCGTGTCTTGCCATCGCTGCCTTGCTGCTGACCGGTTGCGCCACCGATCCGATCGAAACCGCGGGCGATCTTGCCGCCATCCCGGCGTTCCGGACGTTCAAGGTTCAGGAAGAGAGGCTGGCCTTTCCCGAACAGATTCCGGAGGACCAGCGCGACCACATTGCCAGTGAACTGCGCGCGGCTGCAGTCGGTGCATTGCAGGGAAGGGGCTATCGCGAAGTCACCGGCAGCGAACCTGCGGACGTTCTGATCGTGCTCGGGGCTGCTGGCCGTACCACCATGTCGTCCGCAGTCGAAGAGGATCTCAGCAGGCACATCAATCCTGTGGACACGTCCGTGTTCGATGCGAGCAGTGGCGCTACGCCGAACGAGGCTGCCGGCGACCGCCCACCCGGGGTCGGCCGCGAAGGCGACCTGATTCTCTACATCCTCGATCCCGCGACGCAACGCTCGTTGTGGAGAGCAAGCTCGAGCGGAGCGGCCAGTACGCCGGGAGAGGCGCAGCGCAAAGCGCGATCGGTGTATCGCAGCATGGTGGGCAAACTGCCGCAGGTGCGTGAGTGAGGGAGTGACGGAGTGACGACGAGGAGCAGGCTCCGTTCTTGCCCCGTCACTTCGTCACCCCGTCACTTTTTCACCTATGCTCCGGCCACGTCCGTGCCGGAGAACAACATGCATCGTCTGCTCTGTCTGTGTTTCGCACTTTGTCTGCCCGCACTGCTGCACGCTCAGGTGCAGTCCACTGCTGCCGAAACCGCGCTGGCTCAGGTCATCGCCGACTACGAACGGCTGGAGCGGATCAGGGACCCGCTGACTGCCGGGCAGGAGGGTGACGTCGAAGCGCTGGCTCGTCTGCCGGATGTCCGGCCGGAGAGCGAACGCAAACTGCGCGAAGAATTCGCGGCCCTCGGCAAACGCATCGATGCAATCGACACGAGCCAGCTCTCATCGGATTCGCGACTGAACCACGCGCTGCTGGCCCGGTCCGTCGGCATCCTGGTCGAGCAGTACGGATACGATCTGTCGCGAATCGCTTTCGAGAACGACAGCGGCTTTCACACGCTGGGCGACTACCTTGCCCGTACGACTGCCATCGGATCCCGTTCGGATGCAGATGCGTGGATGTCCCGCCTCCAGGCGATGCCGTCCTACTATCAGCAGAACATCGCCAATCTGCGCCGTGGCATCAGCACGAAATTGACGCAGCCGCGCATCGTGGTCGACCGGGTGCTCGACGTGGCGCGTCAGCAGTCGGCTGTGAAGCCGGAAGATCACGTGTTCCTGCAGCCCTTTGCGAAGATGCCTGCGAGCATTCCGCAGGCGTCACAGGAGGACTATCGCGCCCGTGCGCTGCAGCTCGTGCGCGACCGGGTCGTGCCGGAGCAGAAAGCCTTCGCGGAATTCCTGGCCCGCGAGTATGTGCCTGCAGCGCGCAGGAACATCGACTGGCGCTCGACGCCCAATGGCGAAACGACCTATCGCTTTCTCGTCAGGCGCGAAACGACGACGGGCATGACGCCCGACGAAATTCACCAGCTCGGTCAGGCGGAAGTCGCGCGCATTCGCGGGCTCATGGAGAAGACCATCGCCGCGACGGACTTCAAAGGCAGCTTTGCCGGATTTCTGCACCTGTTGCGAACGGATCCCAGGTTCTACCCGAAGACGCCGCAGGAACTGCTGGAAAAGGCCAGCGAGATTGCCAAGCGTGCGGATGGCGGCCTGCCGCCGCTGTTCGGCAGGCTGCCGCAGCTCACGTACGACGTCCGGCCGGTCCCGGCGGAGATGGCCGAAGGCTACACGACGGGCCGCTACTGGGGCGGCAGCATGAAGCTCGGCCAGCCGGGGGGATACATCGTCAATACCTCGCGACTCGATCAGCGTCCCTTGTACGAATTGCCTGCGTTGACAGTCCATGAGGCCGTGCCGGGTCATCATCTGCAGATCGCGCTGTCGCAGGAACTGGATGGGCTGCCGTACTTCCGGCGCAATCTCAGCCCGACGGCATTCGTCGAAGGCTGGGGGCTGTACTCGGAATTTCTCGGCGAGGAGATGGGCATCTATCGCGATGCCTATGAGATGTTCGGCCGCTATTCGTACGAGATGTGGCGGGCATGCCGGCTGGTCGCGGATACCGGCATTCACTGGCTCGGCTGGGACATCGAAAAGGCTCGTGGTTGCTTCATCGACAATTCGGCGCTCTCGCCGCACAACATCCAGACGGAACTCGAGCGGTACATCTCATGGCCGGGCCAGGCGCTCGGTTACAAGATCGGCGAGTTGAAGTTCCGTGGGTTGCGCAAGGAAGCGGAGGGTGCGTTGGGCGAGAAATTCAACGTGCGGAAATTCCACGACCTGCTGTTGCTCGGCGGACCGCTGCCGATGGACGTGCTGGAGCTGCGCGTTCGCGACTGGATCAAGGTGCAGCAGGGTTCGTGACGGAGGGCTGCTGCGTCACCAGCGCGAGCACAGTCAGGCGGGGTGGTCGCAGATTGCCGAATGACGAACAGCGCACATTGTCGTTGACGATCTGCACCGACAGCCGGGGCAGGATGGAGCGCAGCAGCTGTTCCACCAGTTCGCGCACCCGCCGCTGGCGCGACAAGCTGCGGGTCTGGTTCATGCGTCCCGGCTGGCTTCCGGCGGACCTGTCGCAAGAACTCCAGGCGCGGCACGCGACGCAGCAGGCGCCCGCAAAGTTCGATCCACCGACCGCGGCATTCAGCAGAAGCTACGTTTTTGCACAGTTCTGGTTGCTCACGTTCGGTTCGCTCTGGTTGCTGGGTGTGGCCGACGATCTGCCGCGTTCGTTCGTGATCCTGTCGTTCTGCTGGTTCTGCGCCTCGTTCTATGTGCAGGGAATCTGGCTTGAAGGTGGGGGCGCAGGCCGGTGGCTCGAATGGCTGCGGCTCGGCATGACGCTCGTCGTTGCATTGGCAGGCCATCTCCTCTGGCCGTCACTGGGTTCAATCTTCCTGTCGATCCTGGGTATCTACGCGGTACTCAGTGCAGCCGCTCTCCTCATTGAACGATTACGTCGTCTCCGGCACTCACCTCGGCGTGATCGTTGCCGGAGCCGGATGCACTCTCCGACTCCGGCAATGACGGGCACCGGCCGCTGGCCGATTCGGACAGGCAGGCGTGAACGGCGGCATAAGTGCGTTCCTGTGCAGCAACCTGGGGAACGGACCTGCAGGAACGCCGGCCTGTCCGACACCCGATGGCGAGGTGTCTGGAATGATTACCAGCGCCGCGGTCGTCGGACCCGCAGCACAGGGCATCGCCGCAGGCGAATTCGCCAGACGCCTGTTGTGCAGAAATGGTGGCCCTGTCAACGGCCGAGTCGGCTAAGATGCCGCTCGCGCCTGACGGTCCATCCGCCGGCGCAAGGTGGGGGATACACCAGCAGCGAGACCGGCTCATGGCTTATCAGTCGACGACTACAACAACCGCAAGCAATACCCAAGAAACCAACTACCTTTCCGCACTGATCGTTCTGACTTCGTTGTTCTTCATGT
>CAZBKC010000217.1:4246-5979 GCA_964492345.1 uncultured Steroidobacter sp.
TCTGAAGGCCGCCTTCTCGTTGAGCTACGTGAAGGTGATGCTGATCCAGTTCTGCTTCTTCGGCGCCTACGCGGTCATGTCGCTGCCCTCGGGATTTCTCGTGGAACGCGCCGGCTACAAGCGGGGCATCATCATCGGGCTGGTGACGGCGGGCATCGGTTGCCTGTTGTTCTATCCGGCAGCGGGGATGCAGTCCTATCCGTTCTTCCTGGGGGCGCTGTTCGTTCTTGCGTCCGGCATTACGCTGTTGCAGGTAGCCGCGAATCCCTATGTCGCGATTCTCGGTCCGCCGCGCACCGCGTCCAGCCGGCTGACGCTGACGCAGGCCTTCAATTCGCTTGGCACGACCATTGGACCGTTCCTTGGGTCCGTATTGATCCTGTCGGCGGTGAAGCCTTCGGGAGACGAGGCAACGGTTCGCGCCGCCGAAGCGGCGACAGTACAGGGTCCGTACATCATCCTGGCGCTGGTGCTGTTCGTCATCGCCGTGATGATCGCGCTGGTCCGTCTGCCGCAGATCGAAGCGCAGGATCAGCCTGCGGATGCAGGTTCGGCGACCTACCTGCACCATGAAAGCGTCTGGGGATACCGGCATCTGGTGCTGGGTGCGATCGCCATCTTCGTCTACGTGGGCGCCGAAGTATCCATCGGCAGCTTTGCCGTGAACTTCCTCAGTCAGCCGACGATCGGTGGACTCACCGAGGCGGAGGCGGGCAAGCATCTTTCCTACTATTGGGGTGGCGCGATGGTCGGTCGCTTCATCGGTGCCTGGGTGATGACCCGGGTGCATCCGGGACGCGTGCTGGCCTTCAATGCCTTCGTGGCCGTGGGTCTGCTGATCGTCGTCATGCTGTTCGCCGGCAAGACGGCCATGTGGGCATTGCTGGCCATCGGCCTGTTCAATTCGATCATGTTCCCGACGATCTTCACGCTCGCCATCGACGGTCTCGGCAAACACACCGGGGCTGCCTCAGGCATCCTGTGCGTCGCCATCGTCGGTGGCGCGATCGTGCCGCTGCTGCAGGGGTACTTTGCCGACATCAATCTGCTGTACTCCTTCATCATTCCTGCGGTCTGCTACGTGTACATCGCGTACTACGGATTGAAGGGTCACAGGGCTGACCTGAAACCGGCGGTCTGAACCCTTGCAGTGCGAACCGCAGGACGCGGTTCGCACCTTCTATCCATGACCAAGGTCGTCTGTCCCTGCGGTTCGACGCTCGCATTCGATGCGTGCTGCGGTCGCTGGCACGCAGGCGAATCTGCCCCAACGGCCGAGCAGTCGATGCGCTCGCGGTATGCAGCGTTCGTTCTGCTCAACGAGCCGTACCTGCTGCGGACCTGGCATGCGAGCACCCGACCCGCCGCAGTGACCTTCGAACCCAATCTCAAATGGCTGGGCCTGAAGGTCGTGACCGCGCGAACGATCGATGAGGATCATGCCGAAGTCGAGTTCATCGCACGCTATCGCGTCGGCGGCGCTTCGGCCGGACGGCATCACGAACGCAGCCGGTTCGTGCGCGAGGGCGGTGAGTGGTACTACCTCGATGCTGTACCTGTCACGTCAGCGAGCTGATGCCTCTCAAGCTCTAACCGAATGAGGTGAGGCCGAATAGTGCGTCCCTTCCTCCGCGAAGCGGGGACAGGATGGGGGCAAGCGTGCGATAGCACGCGCATGCGCGCGTGGCCCCCACCCCAACCCTCTGCTGCACACGGATGTGTCCCGCGGGGAT
>CAZBKC010000218.1:0-5965 GCA_964492345.1 uncultured Steroidobacter sp.
GCCGCGTCCATGTATGACACGGCGCGTGCCATCGTTCTCTCGTCCTTACCGCCGGAACTGAGTCGACGCGAGACGCGTCTGGCCTTCGCCAGGCGATTGTATGAAGGCGAACTTCCGGAGGCCGCCTTGGTTGCCTATGCCGAGTGGGATGAGGCGGCAAGTGCATCGTCAGTTGCGTCAGGCGATGCTCAATCGAGTCGCCTCGCAAGTAGTTGACCGTTGACAGCCAGAAGGATCCCAGCGCTCTGACTACCCCCTACCCCCTGATCATTACCCCCTTCCCTTCCGCTACCCCCGCCATTTCGCGACATATCCAAGCAGAGCGCTGAGCGAAACCTCTGCAGTCGCCGCAGGATTCTCCACCGCCGGCGCCAGCGAGTCCGCCAGCTTCTTGCCCAGCTCCACCCCCCACTGATCGAACGCATTGATTCCCCAGATGACGCTCTGGGTAAACACGCTGTGCTCATACAACGCGATCAGGCGGCCAAGGGTTTTGGGACCCAGGCGCGGGAAGAGGATGAGGCTGCTCGGACGATTTCCCGGATGCAGTTTGTGCGGGATGAGGCGGGATATCTCGGGCTCCGCGACACCTTTCGCCGCGAGGTCGGTTCGGATCTGCGCTGCGTCCTGCCCGAAGGCAAACGCCTGGATCTGGGCGAAGCAGTTGGCGAGCGCGAGGTTCTGCTGCTCCTGGTAACGGCTGGAGGCATTCACGGGCGCGATGAAGTCCATCGCCACTCGCGCGGTGCCCTGGTGCAGGAGTTCGAAGAAGGAATGCTGGGCGTTTGATCCTGGCTCGCCCCAGATCACGGCGCCTGTATCGTAGTCGACCGGATCGCCTTCGAGCGTGACTGACTTGCCGTTCGACTCCATCTGCAACTGCTGCAGATACGCGGGGAAGCGATGCAGACGCTGGTCGTACGGCAGAACCGCCAGCGAGTCCATGTTCAGGAAATTCCGGTTCCAGACCGCGAGTAATCCCATCAGCACCGGCAGATTGTTTTCGAAAGGCGCGGTGCGAAAGTGTTCGTCCATTTCGAACGCACCTTCCAGCATGAGATCGAACTGATCCATGCCCAGCGCAAGCGCAATCGACAAGCCCACAGCCGACCAGAGTGAATACCGGCCGCCGACCCAATCCCACATGGTGAAGCGGTTCTGGGGTGGAATGAGAAATCCGTCCATGGCCTTCGCGTTGGTGGACACCGCAGCGAAGTGACGCGCAGGCGCACCTTCACCAAGGTGATCGACGATCCACTGCCGGGCGAGCTTCGCGTTCGTCAGCGTTTCGAGTGTCGTGAACGTCTTCGAGCACACAACAAACAGCGTGCGCTGCGGATCGACTGCTTCCAATGTATCGGCGAGTTGCACGCCATCGATATTGGAAACGCAGTGCAGTCGGATATTCCGGTTGCGGAACTTCGCCAGCGCCTCGGTCGCCATCACGATACCGAGATCTGAACCGCCGATACCGATATTCACGATATCGGTGAACGTTTTTCCTGTCGCTCCGTGAATACGTCCGCCGTGCACGCCTTCGACGAAGTTGCGCATCTTTTCCAGGCCAGCGCGCACTTCCGGCATGACGTCCTTGCCGTCGACCATCACCGGTCGATCGGACCGATTCCGCAGCGCCGTGTGCAGGACGGCGCGGTCCTCGGTCGTATTGATTTTCTCACCAGCGAACATCGCATCGATGCGGGAACGCAGGGCGCGTGCATCGGCAAGATCGATCAGTAACTTGAAGGTTTCGCCAGTGACGCGCTGACGAGAGAAGTCGAACAGCAGGTTGAGTTCAGTGCGCGAGAAATGATCGAAACGCTGCGCGTCGCTGGCGAAAAGATCGCGGAGATGCGTATCGCGAAGAGTGCGGGCGTGGGCTGCGAGAGACTGCCATTGAGGCGTAGCGGCAACTTGAGGCATCGGATGTACTCAGATCGAGATTCGGGACTCGTAATTCGAGATTCGGCAGAACGGAAATGGCAGTTACGCCCGCGTCGCTGAACCCTACCGCAGCGGCGTGACGCAATGCAATTACGACGAACGCCCTGCTGCCGTTCGCTGTACCTTGCTTATCAATCCATTCAGAAGCTGTCCGACGCGCTGAATCATGACGCGCAGGTCGTGCAGTTCTGCTGTCAGTGACAGACGCACCGCCAAAGTCACCTGCGCATCCAGTTCAGCAAGAGATCCGCGTGCTATGTGCAGGAAGTGGAGGAAATCCGGCTGCGTTCTGCGAGCCGCACCTTCAGCGATATTGCTGAGTACGGATACCGCCGCTCGACGCATCTGCGCAGCCAATCCGTATCGCTCCTGTGCTGGAAACAGTTGCGTGACCCGATAGGTCGCTTCCGCCAACGCCAGGGTATGCTTCCAGACATCGAGATCCTTGTGAGTCCACACTTTGCCCATGACGCACCTCCATGTGCGTGAAGTTGAGGGGCGAGATTCGAGATTCGTGACTCGGGATTCGGGATTCGGGATTCGGGATTCGGCAGAGAAAGTTCTCGATCGCGACGTGCGCAGCCATCCCTCTGCCGAATTACGAATTACGAATCACGAATCCCTGCTCCCGATCACGTCTTCTACGCTTTGCGATAGTACCCCACATACCACTCCACAAACCGCTGCACGCCCTCTTCCACCGGCGTCGCCGGCTTGTAGCCGACATCGCGGACCAGGTCGTCGACGTCCGCGTAGGTATCCGGCACGTCGCCCTGTTGCAATGGCAGCAGGTTTTTCTGAGCCGTCTTGCCCAGGTACTTCTCCACGCACTCGATGTATTTCATCAGCTCGATCGGTGCGTTGTTGCCGATGTTGTAGAGCCGGTAGGGGGCCTTGCTCGTACCGGGGTCGGGCTCGTCGCTGTTCCAGTGGGGATTGCCGGTCGCCACGCGATCCATGGAGCGAACCACGCCCTGCACGATGTCGTCGATGTACGTGAAATCTCGACGATGGTTGCCGTAGTTGAAGACGTCGATCGGCTTGCCTTCGAGGATGTTCTTCGTGAACAGGAACAGCGCCATGTCCGGGCGACCCCAGGGACCGTAGACCGTAAAGAACCGCAGACCAGTAACCGGCAACTGGTACAGGTGCGCGTATGTATGCGCCATCAGCTCGTTGGCCTTCTTGGTCGCTGCATAGAAAGACAGCGGATGATCGACGTTCTGGTGCACCGAAAACGGCATGGCCGTGTTGGCACCGTAGACTGAGCTTGTCGATGCGTAGACGAGATGCTCCACGCCGTTGTGCCGGCATCCCTCGAGAATGTTCGCGAACCCCACCACGTTGCTGTCGATGTATGCCAGCGGATTCTTGATGGAATAGCGAACGCCCGCCTGTGCACCGAGATTGATGACACGCTGAAAACGCTCGCTGGCGAACAATTCCGGAATGCCGGCTCGATCCGCCAGATCCATCTTCACGAAGCGGAATTTCGGATACTTCGCCAGGACGTCCAGGCGCGCGAGCTTCAGCGTGACGTCGTAGTAGTCGTTGAGATTGTCCAGGCCGACGACTTCATCGCCACGCTCCAGGAGGAAGCGTGAAGTGTGGAAGCCGATGAATCCGGCGGCGCCGGTAACGAGGAGTTTCATGAGTGAAGCGGTTGGCGGTTAGCGGTTAGCGGTTGGTTTCAGAATGCATATATCGACAATTTCGCCAGATTCTCGCATCCACTCAGCGCTTCGCCTGAAGGACCATTCGGGCCGGCAAGACAATGGATGGCGACCGTGAAACCGATCGAAAGTCATAAGGACCTGATTGTGTGGCAGAAGGCGATTGCGCTGGCGAGCGAAGTATACGCTGCGACACGCACGCTGCCGACTGAGGAGCGATATGGCCTGGTCTCACAACTCCGGCGAGCGGCGGTTTCGATTCCCAGCAACATAGCCGAAGGAGCCGCGCGCAAGAATCGAACCGAGTTCATACAGTTTCTCCACATTGCGCGTGGTTCACTGTCGGAACTGGAAACTCAGCTCATGATTGCCAGTGCCCAACACTTCATTGCCGAAAAGGATCCGATCCTCGAAATGACATCCGATGTTGGCCGCCTGCTGAACGGATTGATTCGCAGTCTCGCCCGCCCCAGCCGCGAGTCACATGCGAACGCTTGCGCACCCGACCCTGCAATCCGTCGCGAAGCCCTCTTGACCAACCGCTAACCGCTAACCGCCAACCGCTTCCTCCTACAGCCTTCCATCCACCTGATCCGGCGGAAACAGGTACTTGATGTCGTAGAGGACATGAGGCTTCCTGGCGAAGGCGCGCATGGCCTTGGCTCCCATCTCCTTGAACTCTTTGTGCGCTACGGCGAGGACTACTGCATCGTAAGCACCCTTCCTGGGCTGACGCACGGGGCGGATGCCGTACTCGTGAACCGCCTCGTCCGCATCGACCCACGGATCGTGCACGTCGACCTTGGCGCCGTATTTCTTCAACTCCTTGATGACGTCTGCCACCTTCGAGTTGCGCAGGTCCGGACAGTTCTCCTTGAAGGCCAGGCCCATCACGAGAATGCGGGAACCCTTCACATGGATACGCTTGCGGATCATCAATTGCGCCACCCGCTCGGCAACATAGATGGCCATGTTGTCGTTGAGCCGGCGTCCCGCCAGGATCATTTCCGGGTGATAGCCGATCTCCTGCGCCTTGTGCGTCAGGTAGTAGGGATCGACGCCGATGCAGTGACCGCCCACCAGACCCGGGCGGAAAGGCAGGAAGTTCCACTTTGTCCCTGCCGCCTGCAGAACTTCTTCGGTATCGATGTCGAGCCGGTTGAAAATCAGGGCAAGCTCGTTGATCAGCGCAATGTTGACGTCGCGCTGCGTGTTCTCGATGACCTTGGCGGCCTCGGCCACGCGAATGCTGGACGTCTTATGTGTACCCGCAGTGATGATGCTGCCGTACAGGCTGTCCACGAAATCTGCGACTTCGGGCGTCGATCCCGACGTGATCTTCTTGATCGTCGTGAGCCGGTGCTGCTTGTCGCCGGGATTGATGCGCTCCGGACTGTAGCCCGCGAAGAAATCGACATTGAACTTCAGGCCTGATTCGCGTTCGAGGATCGGCACGGCGATTTCCTCGGTACAACCCGGATACACGGTGGACTCGAAGACCACGATGTCGCCCTTCTTCAGGACCTGTGCAATCAGGTGACTGGCACCTTCGATCGGCCGCAGGTCCGGACGCTTGTAGTCGTCGATCGGCGTAGGCACCGTGACGATGAACACCGAGCAGTTGCGCAGATCCTTGACGTTCGTGGAGTAGCGCAGGTGCTTTGCCGCGCGCAGTTCCGCTGGTTCGACTTCCAGCGTGCTGTCCTTCCCCTTCTTCAGCTCAGCGACACGCGCAGCCTTGATATCGAAGCCGACGGTCCTGAAGTGCTTGCCGAACTCCACGGCCAACGGCAACCCGACGTAACCCAGACCAATGACGGCAAGCTTGCATTCGCGAAGACTGAATTGAGACATGGACATGGAAAGCGGATGACAGATGCTGACCGCGGACTTCGACCGGGCACCTCGTCCCTGTCCGCCGTCCCTGTGACCGCCGTACTCCTTAAGAAAAAGGTTGTTGTTGAAGCCGGCGGCTCGCTGGCCACCCTGGTGCCGGGCCGGGAGAATGCCACAGACCGGCTACGCAAATAGCGACCTGATTCACCAGAAGCCCCGTCCGGAAGGGCAACTACAGCAGAAATATGACAGCCAGCAGACCTGTCAAAGTCATCGACACCGTATAGGGCAGCGCCATCCAGCACATCCTCCCGTAGGACAACCGGATCAATGGCGCCACGGCCGAGGTCAGCAGGAAGAGAAACGCCGCCTGGCCGTTGGGCGTGGCGACGCTGGGAATGTTGGTTCCCGTGTTGATCGCCACCGCCAGATGGTTGAACTGGTCGACGGTAATCGCACCTTGCAGCAACGCCGCCTTCACCTCGGTGATGTAAATGGTGGCGACGAACACA